>CAYWSH010000008.1:49338-52994 GCA_964460655.1 uncultured Terriglobales bacterium
TTTTCCCAGCACCTGTTCGTAGAACTCCTCGTACTGCGGGATGATGCGGGTGGAGCAGAAGCGCGACTGCGCAGCGATACGGGCGCGCTGGCCCATCTGACGCAGGCGCTTTTCGTCGCTCAGGAGTTCGGTGGCGCAGCGTGCCATGTGGTCCACGTCGCCCACAGCGGCGAGGCAGCCGGTTTGGCCATCGTCAATGACCTCGGGAATGCCGCCAACGCGCGTCGCGATGCTCGGCACCTCGCATGCCATCGCTTCCAGCGCCGCGAGGCCGAATGATTCGAGCTCGCTCGGCAGCAGCATCAGGTCGGCAACCGCTAGCTTCTCGTGCACGCGGTCCTGCTTGCCTAAAAACAAAATACGGGCGCTGATGCCTTTGCGCCGCGCCATGAATTCCGCCGTCGGGCGCTCCGGGCCGTCGCCGATCATGAGGAGGCGCGCGGGGAGTTGCCGCTGCACGTGGTCGAAGATCTCGATCACGTCGGGAATGCGCTTCACCGGGCGGAAATTCGACAGGTGTACGAGCAACCGCTCGCCATCGCCGGCGTACTGCGCGCGTAACTCGGCCGTCTGCGGATTGCGGCGATAGACATCGCAATTCACGAAGTTCGGGATCACCGCGATCGGATTGCGGACCTCGAATTCCTGCACGGTGCGCTCCCGCAGGTAATTGGAGATCGCGGTCACGCCGTCGCTCTTCTCGATACTGAAGCGCGTGATCGGCAGGTAGGAGCGGTCCAGCCCGACCAGCGTGATGTCAGTCCCGTGCAGCGTGGTGACGAACGGCAGGCGCCGCCCGTGGTTCTGCGACTCGATCATCTGCTTTGCCAGCATCGCACTGACCGAGTGCGGGATGGCGTAGTGCACGTGCAGCAGGTCCAGCCGGTAGATGTCAGCGACTTCGGCCATGCGCGAGGCGAGCGCGAGGTCGTACGGCGGATAGTCGAACAGCGGATACTGCGAGACCTCGACCTCGTGGTAGTGGATGTTCTCCTGCGGCTGCGTCAAGCGGAACGGTTGCTTGTAGGCGATGAAGTGGACATCGTGGCCGCGCTGCGCGAGCTCGATGCCGAGCTCGGTGGCGACAACGCCCGAGCCGCCGTACGTCGGATAACAGGTGATGCCGATGCGCATGAGCTCTTGAAGTCATCCTGAGCGGAGTGGCCCGGCAGTGCCGGGACGCGGAGTCGAAGGATCCCTATTGAACCTCGAATCTCTGCTAGCTATAGGGATCCTTCGACTACGCTCGTCCCGTTCCGCGGGACTCCGCTACGCTCAGGATGACAGAATCGTTGATTCTAGCCGAACCGTCATTCGATTCCCCGATTGGACGAAGGATTCACGGATTGGTGAGTCAAGGTTTCGTTAGGTCGCGGAAGCTGATGAGCTCGACGCCCGCCTTATCGAGCGCGGCGCGCGCTTCCGGCGACGTCAGCGCCTGCAATTCGAGCGGGCGGGAGGCGAGGAGGCGCGTACCGGTACGGGCGAGGTCATTGTCGTCGTATCCCGGATGGCAGACGAACTCCCACGTTCCCTCCGGGATCGAGCCCACGATGGTGACGAACAGCTCCAGGTCGAGCGCGCCGGTGGCGACCACCCCGAACGAGCCGTCCGTCGTCGCCAGGCCGGCGGCGCGAACCGCGTCGCGAAAGCGCGGCGCCCAGCGTCGCAGGATCATGACCTGCGTGGAGCGCTTCCATAGGCGCGGCCGGCGCGCCACTTGCGCGAACCGCAGCGGGGGCGCGAATGGATTCCGGACAGCGCGCACGCCGCACGCCGCGGCAGCGCGCAGCAGCGGCTCGAGCACCGGCGGGAACATGTGCGTGTGTTTGTGCGTGTCAACGTGGCTCACGGAGATGCCGGCAGCTTGCAGCTTACGGATCTGCGCCGTGACCTCGCGCTCGATGTCCGCCGGCGCCAGCCGATGACGCAGCGCGGCCAAGGCAAAACCGGGGAGCTCAACGCGGAAGCCACCACCGTGCGTGCGCAGCGACGCAACATCGTCGCTGACGGGGATCCCATCCACCAGTACAACGTGGCAGCCTACGCTGAGTCGGGGATTGGTAGCGCTCGTCTGCGCGGCGTCAGCGAAGGCCGCGCCCGTCGCCATGAGGGTGGATGAAGTCACGATGCCGCGCTCATGTGCTTCCGCAATAGCGCGGTTAACGCCGCGAGTAAGACCAAAGTCGTCGGCGTTGATGATCAGACGGCGCAAGCAGCGAGTCTACGCCGTCTTGACGCTCTGTACTTCCTCCAACTCGGCATCGGGCTTCTTCGCCGTAGGGGCATCCGGTTCGCCGAGGAAGGTCTTGATCTTCTCGAGCAGGGCGGGGAAAAGTTCCTCTTTTTGCAGACAGGCAGCAACGTCTTTGCCGCCGTCGACCGGGCCATATCCGGTCACGATGATCACCGGCACTTCCGGACGCTTCGCGCGGACCTTACGCGCCAGCTCCAGGCCGTTCATGCCTTCCATGCGGAAATCGGTCACCAGGATGTCGAAGCTCTCCTGGTCGAACTTCTGTAATGCATCGGCTGCGTTGTAGGCGGAGACGGCACGGTACCCCTGCATCTCCAGGATCTCGCAGCTCAGGCGCGCCAGGACTTCGTGGTCGTCGACGAACAAGATCGCCTTCATCACGCCCTCCCCTGGGGAACATCCGCCAAGCCACGCCTACGGCTTTGGGTACTTAGTTACTTAATATCGTCTTAAGGATGCCTAGTCGAGCAAAAACGCTGGTTACCTACGGCTTGGTCGGCGGTGGTGGCGTCGTTGGGACCGGTATCCCGCCCTGCCCCGGTTGACCCAGAGGCTGTCCTAGGGCCTGTCCCGGCTGCCCCGTGACTCCAGGTCTCACGCCCTGCTGCCCCATCGCTGCCCCCGGATCAAAGCGGGGATCATAGACGAATTCCCAGTCTTTGTAGTGGTTCTTGCCGTCCATCTCCTTGAGCGACTCCTTTTCGCTGGAGCTGGAGACGCCAATGATGGCCCCGCCGCCCAGTACTGGTCCGCTACCGAATGCGGTTGCGGGCGTGCCTAGCGGCGAGCCTGGCGTCGCGCCCAAGGGCGTACCAGCGCCCTGCTGAAACGCACCGATAGGATTGACGGGCGCAACACCCGTGGGCCTTGCGCCGCTGGTCGCACCGGGAACGCCCATCTGCGAGCCCAACGGGATGCCGCCGGTCAAGCCACCGGGCACACCGCCAGGAACACCACCCGGGATGCCGCCGGTCACGCCGCCCTGCGTGAACGACTTAGGAACGATCTTCGCTTCGCCCAGGTGGATGAGCCGCCAGTCGTCCTTGCCGGTTATGGGGTCCGTGTAGCGCTGGCGCAGGAAGCGGATACCGTTGGTGTTCTCCAGATCTTCAATACGGGAAGGGTAGCGGCCGGTCTTCTTAAAGTAACGCTTGATGGCGCGCGCGTACTGCTGCCCGCGGTGCATCATCTCCTCTTCGCGCTCGCGTTTGATCTGCGTCGCGATGGCCGGCGCCTCCACCATGAGCGCGATCACCAGCAGCGCCATCATCAGCAGGATGACCAGGAACATGTATCCGCCCTGGCGATGGCGGCGGCGGGATAGGGGACGGCGAAACATGATTCAGCTCTGCGTCAACGGGATGGTCTGGGTGTGGTTGTTCAGCACGTCTTCGATCTC
>CAYWSH010000009.1:0-10589 GCA_964460655.1 uncultured Terriglobales bacterium
GACGGACGTGCGGGATGGCGATGGTTGCGTCCATCTGCTTCAGCACATCGCGGTCGAGGCCGGCGCCTTCGTTGCCGATAACGATCGCCACGCCACCTCTCAGGTCCGTCTGATCGATTGACGTTCCTTTGTGCGAGGACGTCCCGAGCAGGCGCACGTTGCGCTGCTTCAGTTCTGCGATCGCCTCGCTGAGCTTCACATTCACGATCGGCAAGCGAAACGCCGATCCCGCCGCAGCGCGTACCGCCTTCGGATTGAATTGGCTGACGGTCTTCTCGGCCAACAGTACACCGGCGGCGCCAAAGGTCTCCGCTGAGCGTACGAGTGTCCCGAGATTTCCCGGGTCCTGCAGGCCAATGGCGATCACGAGGAGCGGTTCCGCCTCGCGCAGCACGTCGTCAAGCGTGAACGTCTTGAACTTGACGAGTGCCGCCACACCTTGCGGCGTCTCGGTCGTCACCGCACTGGCAAACACCCCGTCGGGCACGGAGAGCGCTTTGACCTGTGCGCCGAGCTGCGGCAGCAACCGTCGCGCGCGCGCGTCAGCCGATTCACTGACGATGACGGTGTGGATCTTCAGCCCCGCGCGGATCGCTTCTTCGATGAGCCGCACGCCCTCGATAGCGTGCAGGCCGTCGCGTGTGGCGTCCCCGTGCGCGAACGACTGCCGCAGGTCTTTGACACGTGGATGCTGACGGCTGGTGATACGGCGAAGCATCCGCAAAACCTACCAGCAAGCTAAGGAGATGTCATGTTGAGCGGAGCAGCGGGCCCGCTGTGCGGGCCCCTGCGAAGTCGAAACATCCCTATAGAACCCGTCATTCCGAGTTGCAATAGGGATGCTTCGACTGCGCGGCCACGTGCGCGCCCGCTTCGCTCAGCATGACGATTCGATTGTGGTCGACGTCTACTCGCCTTGCGGGCTCACGACCTTCGTCTTGCCGGTGGTTTTGAGCTTCCACGCGTCGTTCGGGATCTCGCCGTTCAGCTTGATGTTCGAATACTTCGCCAGACGATAGTCGCCGCTGGGCTCGGTGAACTTCTGCTGCACGCTCACGCCCCGCGCGGTGTCGATCCACAGCGTGATCTGGCTGAACATGTTATGCAGGCGGGGTGTCTTCGGCGTGAGGTCGAGCCGCGCCGTACGGACGCCGTTCAGCTCCTCCATGCCACCCAGCTTCACTTCGAACGAATGCTCAAGGTCATGGCCGCGTCCGCCGAAGCCGAGCACGAGGAAGCTCTCGAAGTCTTCCTTGTTCTTGCCTGCGGCATACAGCGTGATCTGGTCGATCTTCGGCTGGTAGAGCTGCATCTTGCCGCCGGTGTAGAGCAGGTACTTCTGGTCGGGGGCCGTGATATGAGCCGCCATCTGCACATCTTTGCCGGCGCGCTTGAAGTAGATGGCGCCCTTTTGCGTGTCGGTCTCGTTGACCACGCGCTGGTACTGGTCCCATACGAAGTCGGCTTGCGCGTTCTGGAACTTCGCCGCCGCCGCATCCATCTCGCTGAGCACACGCCCGAGCGCTCCGTCGTCGGCCGCGGGATGTGCAGGCGCCGTCGCATGCGCGCCCGGCTTGGCCACGGGAGGACTCACCGTGCTCGTCTGCTGCGCGGCACCAACAGCTGTGACTGCCATGACCACGATCAGGACTATCTTCTTCATCGTCGCTCTTTACCTGTGCTTGCTATTGGATTCATGGAAACGCCGTCACGTCGCCGTAAAAGTGCTCGGAAGCTTAAACCCTGGCTACGGTTTCCGCGACCTCCTACCTCGTGTAGGATGTCGGCCCACCGCCATCATCGGAGGACGCCGTGACCCGCACCTCACGCCTCATCGTTCTGCTCGTCGCCTCGACCGCACTTTTCGCCCAGCCGCCCCGCGGCCAGCGCACCCAACCCACGCCCACGCAACCGGCTGCGAACGCGACGCAGCAGCCGACGAATCAGCCCGAGGGTCAGACGGCAACGACGACCCCGGCGCCTTCGCGCGGCGAGCAAGCCCCCGCTGAGCGCCCGGAAGACCGCCAGTGGCGCGGCCTTACGTGGCGGCAGATCGGCCCGTTCCGTGGCGGACGTGCCCTCGCAGTGGCCGGCGCGTCATCGCAGCCCACGACGTACTACTTCGGCTCGGTCGGCGGCGGCGTGTGGAAGACGACTGACAGCGGCAACACCTGGATACCCATCTTCGATCGTGTGCGCGGTGTCTCGTCCATCGGCAGCATCGCCGTGGCCGAGTCCGACCCGAACGTCGTCTATGTCGGCTCGGGCGAAGCTTGTATCCGCGGCAACATCATCGCCGGCAACGGCGTGTACAAGTCCATCGATGGCGGCAAGACGTGGGCCCACATCGGGCTGAACGATACGCAGAGCATCGGCCGCGTCATCGTGCATCCGCGCAATGCGGATCTTGTCTTCGTCGCGGCCCTCGGCCATGTCTACGGCACGAACTCGGAGCGTGGCCTCTTCCGTTCCGCCGACGGCGGCAAGACCTGGCAGAAGGTGCTCTACAAGGACGAGAAGACCGGGGCCATCGACGTCGCCTTCGATCCCACGAATCCCAGCATCATGTTCGCGGCACTCTGGGAGGCGTCTCGCAAACCGTGGGAGATGATCAGCGGCGGACCGGGCAGCGGCCTCTACAAGTCGGTGGACGGCGGCCTGACGTGGAAGCAGGTGCAGGGCAACGGGCTGCCGCGCACGACGATAGGCCGCATCGGCGTCAGCGTGAGCGGCACCAATGGCAACCGCGTGTACGCGATCGTCGAGGCCGAGAACGGCGGCGTCTTCCGCTCCGACGATGGCGGCGACAACTGGCGCTTGCTGAACAGTGAGCGCAACCTACGGCAGCGCGCCTGGTACTACACGCACATCTTTGCTGACCCGAAAACGGCAGACACCGTGTATGTGCTGAACACCAGCATGTATCGCTCCACCGACGGCGGACGTACGTTCACGCCGCTGCCGGCGCCGCACGGCGACCATCACGGCCTGTGGATCGATCCCACGAATCCGCAGCGCATGATCAACTCGAATGACGGCGGCGCGAACATCTCGAACAACGGCGGCGTAACCTGGAGCGGGCAGGACAACCAGCCGACGGCGCAGTTCTACCACGTCATCGCCGACAATCAGTATCCGTACCACGTCTACGGCGCGCAGCAGGACAACTCGACAGTCGGCATCGCAACACGCGGCGACGGCGGCGGCATCGACCGCAGCGACTGGTACCCGGTCGGCGGCGGCGAATCGGGCTACATCGCGCCCGATCCGCGCGATCCCGAGATCATCTACGCCGGCTCCTACGGCGGCCTGATCACGCGCCTCAACCGCCATACCAACCAGTCGCAGCCCGTGAATCCGTGGCCGCGCAATCCCATGGGCCACGGCGCCAGCGACCTGAAATACCGCTTCCAGTGGACGTATCCCATCGTCATTTCGCCGCACGATCCGGCGACGGTCTACACCGCGGCGCAGGTGCTGTTCAAATCCACCGACAACGGCATGAGTTGGACGGCGATCAGCGGCGACCTCACGCGCAACGACCGCTCGAAGCAGCAATCGTCCGGCGGCCCGATCACCAAGGACAACACCAGCATCGAGTACTACGACACCATATTCAGCGTCGCCGAATCGCCGAAGCAGGCCGGCGTGATCTGGGTCGGCACCGATGATGGCTTGATCCAGGTGACGCGCGATGCCGGCAAGTCGTGGCAGAACGTCACCCCGAAGGAAATGCCGGAGTGGGGCCGCGTCGAGATGGTCGAAGCTTCGCCAAGCGACGCGGGCACCGCGTACGTCGCCGTCAACAAGCACGAGCTCGACGATTGGGTGCCGTACGCGTTCAAGACCACCGATTTCGGCAAGACCTGGACGAAGATCACCAACGGCCTGCCGCAAGGCGCGCTCGTACGCGCAGTGCGCGAAGACCCTACGCGCAAAGAGCTGCTCTTTGCCGGGACAGAAACCGGCGTTTTCGTTTCGTTCGACGGCGGTGCGAGCTGGTCGAACGACATCCAGCGCAATCTTCCCACGACACCCGCGCACGACCTCATCGTGAAAGGCAACGACGTCGTGGTCGCGACGCATGGCCGGGCGTTCTGGATCTTGGATGACATCAGCCCGCTACGGCAGGTGAGCCCGGCTATTCATAACGAAGACGCGACATTGTTCAAGCCGTCGGCTGCGATCCGTGTGCGCGGCGGCGGCTTCGAGATCCCCAGCGGACGCCCACTGGGACAGAATCCACCGGGCGGCGCCGTGATTTATTACCTGCTGAAGAATGCGCCGGCGCCGCGTGCCGAGATCACGGTCGAAGTCACCGACGCGAGCGGCAAGCAGGTTCGCAAGTTCTCGAACGTTGCGCGTCCGGAAGATGGCTCTCCCGAGGACGCGGAGACTCCCGCTGCCTTCCGTCGCGGTGGCGGCGGGCCGAATCGGCTGCCTGCCGAAGCGGGGTTGAATCGCTTCGTCTGGAACCTGCGCTATGACGACGCCGCGCGCGTCCCGAACTCACCGCTCTGGGCGGGCAGTACTACCGGGCCGCTGCTTGTACCGGGTACGTACCAGCTCAAGCTGACGGTCGGCGGCAAGTCGTACACGCAGCCGCTCGAGATCAAGCTCGATCCGCGTTTGCAGCTCCAGCCGGGCGACATTCAGAAGCAGTTCGACCTGCGGTGGCAGATCCATCAGGCGCTCGACGAGACGCACAAAGCCGTGAACCAGATCCGCAACGTGCGTCGCCAGGCACAAGACCTGCAGCGGCGCGTAGCGGGATCGCCGGCGGCAACCGCGGTCGGCGACGCCTTCAAAAAGCTCGACGCCAAGATGACGCCCATCGAGGAGGCGCTCGTGCAGGTGAAGTCGCGCTCCTCGCAGGACCCGCTGAACTTCCCCATCAAGCTGAACAATGAACTCGCCGCGCTCGCCGGCGAAGTCGAGGCTGCGGACGCGGCGCCGACCAAGCAAGCACAAGAAGTCTTTCAGGTGCTGAAGGCGGAACTCGATCCGCAACTCGCTGCCTGGAAGCAGGTGCTCGCGACCGATGTACCGGCGTTCAACGAGTTGGTGAAACAGCAGAACATCCCGGCAGTGAATCCGGATGCACGTCCGGAGGCGCCGGCGCAGACGCCACCGGGGATGTGACGACACCGCAAGACGATGGAGCCCGGCCACCTCGGCCGGGCTTCTTATTTGCCTGACTTCACCCTCTTCGGGGGCTCCGCGCTCAGGACCTTTACAATCGCCGCGACTGTGTTCCAGTTCCGTGTCGTCACCGGCACATCGAACAGTTTGTCGACCTGGGCGAGATAGCTGATGGTCTTCATGTGACGCCGGTACATGCCGAACGCGAAGCGCTTGCGGCATCCCAGGACGCGGACCAGCCACTCTCCTTCCGGGAATCCGACGGGAAGCGGCTTACGAGAACGCCCATCTCTCGCCAGCACGCTCACGAACCGCACAATGTCGGGGCGGGCCGGCTCGTCACGAAACGGATCGTCAGTCACCAGGCGAGCGAAATCGACGCCTTCACAGAGGACGATCTCCGTCTCAAACGGCAGTTTCTTGCGCAACGCGGCCTGGAACTTCGCGGCCGGCCCCGGCTTGCGGACGACGAACGTGCCCGCCGCGCCGATGTTCACCACGTCGTAGGCGCTTAACTCCTTGGCGAGGGCGCTCGGACGGAACGTCCGGTGACCACCAACATTCACGCCTCGCAACAGGACCACGAGCGCCATCTATCGCGCCGCCGCCTCGACCGCGCGCTGGCAGTACACCGCCGCCAAATGCTTGCGATACTCCGCGGAAGCGAAATGGTCGCCCAGTGGCTGGACCTTGTCAGCGGCTTTCGCTGCGGCATCTGCGATCGCGCTGAGCGGCTTGCCGCGCAGCGCCTTCTCCACGCGGATCGCGCGATACGCATGATCAGCCACGCCGGTGACGCCGATCGTGGCACTATCGATGCTCGCGCCCTTCATCTTCACCACGGCGGCCACTCCGACCACGGCAAATCCCGACGCCGGATGATGGAACTTCTCGTACGCCGTGCCGCTGCCCGTTGTGTTGCGCACGCGTATCTCGGTCAGGATCTCGCCGGCGGCGAGCGCGGTAGTGAACAGACCCCGGAAGAAAGCCTTCGCAGCGATGATGCGCTGGCCGCTGCGTGACGTGGCGACCAGTTCTGCGTCCAGTGCCAGGATCGCCGCCGGATAATCCGCCGCCGGGTCGGCATGCGCCAGGCTGCCGCCCAGCGTGCCGCGGTTCCGTACCTGTACGTCGCCGATGTGCTCGGCCGTCTGTGCCAGCAACGGCGAATGCGCGCGCAGCACCGGAGAACTTGCGATGTCTGCATGCGTGGTCATCGCACCGATAGCAACACGATCGCCCGCATCGCGCACGTAGCTGAGTCCTGCGATGCGGCCGAGGTCCACGAGCACCGGCGGCTGCGCCACGCGCAGCTTCATGGCCGGCAACAGGCTGTGTCCGCCGGCGAGGACCTTGGCGTCCTCGTTGGCGGCGAGCAGTTCGAGCGCCTCGTGTAGCGTGCGCGGAGCTTCGTATCCAAACTCTGACGGGATCATCGTTTCCCTCCTGCCACCGCTGCGGCCTTCGCGTGGTTGATCGCGCGCCAAACGCGTTCAGGCTTCAACGGCATGTCGATATGCCGTACGCCCAGCGCGTCACACACGGCGTTCACCACCGCGGGTGCTGACGCGATCGTGCCCGCTTCACCCACGCCCTTCACGCCCATCGGATTCACCGGCGACGGCGTGCAGGTGCGCGCCAGCGTGAATTCCGGCACCTGATGGGCGCGGGGCGGCGCGTAGTCCATCAACGTGCCGGTAACGAGCTGCCCGTCCTCGTTATAGATGACTTCTTCGTACAGCGCCTGTGCCATGCCCTGCGCGATGCCGCCATGGACCTGGCCTTCGACCAGCATCGGGTTGATGACGTTGCCGCAGTCGTCCACCGCGACGTATTTGTCGACGTTGATGGCGCCGGTAGCGCTATCCACCTCGACCGAGCAGATGTGCGTACCGAACGGGAAGGTGAAATTCGACGGCTCGAAGAAATGCGTCGCATCGAGCCCCGGCTCGACGCCCGGCGGCAGGTTGCGCGCCACATAAGCGGCGCCCACCACGTCGCCGAACGGCACGCTCTTGCCGTTCTTCAGCGTGATCTTGCCCGCGCGGAACTTTGCGCCGTCGCCGGTCTTGGCTCCCACCAGATGGGCGGCGATCGCCGCCATCTTCGACTTGAGTTTCTGCGTCGCGAAGTACATCGCCGTCCCGCCTACCGCGGTCGCGCGCGAGCCGAACGTGCCTATGCCATACGGCACCGCGGCGGTATCGCCGTGCACAATGTTGACGTCGCTCGGCGTGATGCCGAGTTCATCCGCGACGATCTGTGCGAACGTGGTCTCCTGGCCCTGGCCGTGCGGCGAAGCGCCCGTCAGCACCGTGACCTTGCCCGTCGGCTCGATGCGCACCGTGCCGCTCTCCCAGCCGCCCGCCGGCATCGCCGTCGAAGGTCCCATCGCGCAGATCTCGACGTACGTCGAGAAACCGATGCCATAACGCTTCCCGTTCCTCGCACCGGCCTTCTGCCGCGCGCGAAGCTTCGTATAGTCGCTCAGGTTCAGCGCCTTCTTCAGCGCCAGCTCGTAATTGCCCGAGTCATAGATGATCCCCGTCGACGTGTTGAACGGGAAGTCCTTCGCCTTGGGGAAATTCTTGCGGCGTATCGCGATGGGATCCAGCCCGAGGTCGTGCGCCGCGATGTCGACGATGCGCTCGATGTAATACGTCGCTTCTGGCCGTCCCGCGCCGCGGTACGCGTCTGTCGACATCTTGTTGGTGAAGACGCCGACGATGTTCACCTCGACCGCCGGGATCTTGTAGCAGCCGGTGATGAGCAGCGCTGTCAGCGTGGGGATGATCGGCGTCAGCAACTGGTGATACGCGCCCATGTCGGAGAGGATGTGCGCCCGCAGCCCGAGGATCGTGCCGTCGTTCTTGAGCGCGAGCTCCATGTCGTTGATCTGGTCGCGCCCGTGGATGGTGGCCGCGATGTTCTCGCGCCGCGTCTCGGCCCACTTCACCGGGCGCCCAAGCTTCATCGCGGCGAACGGCACGACTGCCTCTTCCGCGTAGACATTGAGCTTGGCGCCAAAACCGCCGCCAACTTCCGGCGTCACCGCGCGCACGCTCGTTTCCGGCAGGTTGAGCATGACGGCGACCTGCGTCTTCAGCAGGTGCGGGATCTGCGTACTCGACCAGATGGTCAAGGTCTTTTCGCCGGGCAAGTAGCTGGCCAGCACGCCGCGCGGTTCCATCGGGATGGGCGCGAGACGTTGATTGAGCAGGCGGGCCTTCACGACGCGGTCGGCCTTCTTGAACGCGCCTTCGACGTCGCCATTCTTCATCGGGAACGTGAACGCGACGTTGGAATGGAACTGTTCATGGACGACGTTCGCTTTGTCGGCGACAGCGCTCTCCATATCGACGACGGCTTGCCGCGGCTCGTATTCGATCTCCACCTTGTCGGCAGCGTCGCGGGCGGTGTAGCCGTCGCTGGCGATCACCGCGACCACCGGCTCGCCGACGTAACGCACAAAATCGCGCGCTAGTGCCGGATGCGGCGGGACTTTCAGGTCGGGCAGCGCGCCGGCACACGGAACATTGCCCAGCGAGCCAAGGTCTGCCTGCGTGTAAACCGCAACGACGCCGGGATGGTTCGCGGCGGCGGTGGTATTGACGGAATTGATCTTCGCGTAGGCATGCGGCGAGCGCACGAAGACACAGTGCAGCAGGCCGGATAGCCGCAGGTCGTCCGTGTAGTGGCTGATGCCCTGGATGAGCCGCGGATCTTCCTTGCGCTTCATGCGCTGACCGACGAAGGCGACCACTTTCGGCATGGGATTAGCTGACTTCCGCGCCGGGGACTTCACGGTCTTCTTCTTGGCGGAGGCTCTCATCTTTTTCGCCATGCCTTACCTCCCTCCCGCGACAGCGCGTGCCGCCTTGCGCTTGCCCATCTTGATCGACGCGCTCTTCACCGCGCTCACGATGTTCTGGTAGCCGGTGCAGCGGCAGATGTTGCCACCGAGTCCCGCGCGGATCTCCGCATCGCTGGGCGCGGCGTTGTGCGCAAGCAGGTCGTGTGCCGTCATGATCATGCCGGGCGTGCAGTAGCCGCATTGCAGCCCGTGCTCTTCCCAGAAGCCCTGCTGGATCACATGCAGTTCGCCGTCTTTCGCCAGCCCTTCCACGGTGGTGACGGCGGCGCCGTCGGCCTGCACCGCGAGCACGGTGCACGACTTCACTGCCTTGCCGTCGAGCAGCACCGTGCAGGCGCCGCACAGCGACGTCTCGCAGCCGATATGGGTGCCCGTCAGGCCAAGTTGTTCGCGCAGGAAATGCACCAGCAGCAGGCGTGGCTCCACTTCGGTGCGCTGCAGTACGCCGTTCACCGTGATCACCACTCGTTTTTTCATGATGTCCCCCCGCGGAGTGCGGGCGTCTTTGAAGGCGGGCCACGTTAACAAAGGCAAAAGGAAAAAGGCAAAAGGAAAAAGACGTTAAATCTGCGTCGGCGCGCGTGTTGGCCGCAGTGTGCGACGCCAGGGCACAACATCACTTCGGTAACGTCGACTCATCTCCCGCAGTACCGAAGTCAGTACGCGTATTACCCCCGTACTCTCGCGCGCCGGGCCGGGCAGCCCGATGATGGGCGCGAGCACTGGCAGGCGACCCGTTGGGGCGCCGCGTGCTCCCAAGACTCGACGTTATGACGCAGAAGCTCATCGCCGTAGCCGCCGCCTACCACCCGCGCTGGGGAGCAGGCCTGCACGCCCTTAGCGGCGTGGGCAGCGCGCTTATCGCCATCGGCAGCGGCTTCATGAGCTTGAGCTACGGCATGATCGCGCTCGGTTGCGAGTCGCTCGTCGGCTCGGTCCGCGAGTTCGGATCGCGCCTGCAGTAGGCCGCTGCCACAAAAGCATTTCTGCGTCGGATCGCCGGCTCCTGGGTCTCCAGGGACGAACCTGCGGCGAAGATTCTGCGTATAGAGAAGGCAACCGACCGTGCATCGGCCACGGGGCCGATGGGGCAGGTCACTTTTACCTACCCAGGTGCACCGTCGGAGGTCTAAGGGGTTAGCGGCCTAGTGGATTACCAAGGGCACTTTTGGCATGAAAAATGCTTGCAACAAAGTAGCCCCAGTGGAGTCTAAGGGGTAGGTAGCGAAAGAGCCCAGGGTCGGAGGTGACCATGGCGATCGCAGAGAGGTTTTCCGTTCCGGAGTTAGCAGCTCTGCGCAACGAACTGGTGCATGGAGTGCTGGATACACGGCAGGCAGCCGAACTGTTCCAGGTCTTCATGGCCGGGCGCGGATACGGCGTCTCGCCGGAAGCGGCGTTCGACGCGAGCATCCGCGTCGGTGGCGCGGGCTGCTCGATGGAAGCCATCCAGCGCGAACTCGAACAGCTGGCTCTGGTGCAATAAGGTTTCACGGCGCGTAGCGGTGCGCGCCGGCACGAACGGAGACGCAGAGAGTATTCGAACCTGAATCGGAAGCGAATCCTGGAAGAA
>CAYWSH010000009.1:10689-45460 GCA_964460655.1 uncultured Terriglobales bacterium
CGCGCGCGTTCGCCTCTGAGCCGGCCTCCAGCAATGTGTCCCAGTGGATGGTCTCGGCGCGGATGAAGTGTTTCTCCAGGTCAGAATGGATAGCGCCGGCGGCGTTCACCGCGCGGGTGTTGCGCTCGATGGTCCAGGCGCGGCACTCGTCTTCGCCGACGGTAAAGAAAGAAATGAGACCGAGAAGCTCATATGTCTTACGAATGAGACGGACGAGACCGCTTTCCTGCAGCCCGTAACTAGCCAGGAATTCCGCCGCGTCGGCTTCGCTCATCTCCGTCAGCTCCGCCTCGACCTTGGCGCACACCGCGATCACCGCGGTATTCGGCCGTGCTGCCAGCTTGTCGACGCCGAACTTCTGCGGCGCCGCTTCGAGTTCGCGGCCCAGGTCGCTCGATTCGCTCACATTCAGCACATAGAGCATCGGCTTCTCGCTCAAGAACATAAAGCCACGCACGCGCTTCTTGTCGTCAGGTGTCATCTCCATCTCGCACAGGGGTTTCTCCTGCTCGACGTGCTGCTTCGCGCGCAGCAGCAGTTCGTTCTCTTTCTCGAGTTCGGGCGAGCGCATCTTCTTCAGGTCTTTTTGCAGGCGCTCCAGGCGCTTGTCGATCTGCGTCAGGTCGCTGACGATCAGGTCGATCTCCACGTTCTGCGCGTCGCGCAGCGGATCGATCTCGCCGACGTGCGCCACCGCGGGATCATCGAACGTGCGCAGCACGTGCGCGATCGCGTCCACCTGGCGGATGTTCGCCGCAATCGCCTCCGCCACGCCTTGGGCCGCACCGCCTTCGGCCTTGGCCTGGTGCGCGGGCATGGCGGCCACGTCGACGTAATCCACGGTGGCGTGCACCAGCTTCTTCGGATCGTAGAGCGCGGCCAGCCGGTCGAGCCGTTCATCCGGAACCTTGGCCACACCGATGTGCGATTCGCGCCCGCCCGCATGTGCCGCCGCCGGCGCTTTGGTAAGCATGCGGAAAAGCGACGTTTTGCCGACTTGCGGGAGTCCTATGATGCCGGTTTTCATTTTTCCTGTCGCCTCCGGCTCCAAAACCGCCGGTGGATAGAGATCGCCCGTAGACCCTCGAGACCTGCAATCGCACTTCACGGCCTGCACCGGCCGCTCCGCTTTGTTTTCCTAATCACGCGCCAGCAAGTACACCGTCGCGATTCCCAGCAGCAGCACGCCTCCCTCGAGCCGCGTGGACCATTGATGCAATTGATTGAACGCAATACGCCGCGGATCGCTCGCCGCGACGTTGTCGATCATGCCCATCTCGGCGCGCAGCGCCAGCATGCGGCGCGATACACCGAACTGCGAGATCGCCGTCAGCAGCAGCATCAGCACGACGAGCACGGCGCGTGCCCCGGCGAAATGCTGCACCACGTCACTCGTCTTGGAGTTGACCACTGAAGCGGCCAGGAACACGCAACCGGCTACGATGCCGATCCAGTGCAGTGACGTCAGCGAGCGCGTCACCACGGCTCCGGCCAGCTCGCGCGACGGCAGGACAGTGAACAGCACCGGCGCCACGACCACGGCGAAAAACATGATGCCGCCCACCCACACCACGAGCGAGATCAGCATGAGGAAGCGTGCGCCGGCAGCCATCTCACCAAATTATCACGCCCCTCCGGCTTTGTTAGAATCCGTCCGCTACTGGAGGAGATCCGATGAAGCGCATCCTCGTCCTCGTTGCTTTGCTGTGTTGCGCCGCGACGTTCGCTGCCGCCCAGAACGCTGCCGTCGTCGTCACCCCGGCCGACCAGAAGTTCGACAATTTCCCCGGCTATCCGACCTGCGTCATGGGCTCGGTGCTGCATGGCGCGCCGGATAGTGATTCCGGTGTGGTCGTGATCGCGAAGGCGACAGCGGGATGCAAGATCCCCTGGCACTTCCACACGCCGAACGAGCAGGTCGGTGTGGTCAGTGGCATGCTCAAGATGCAGATGAAAGACGGCCAGCCGCACACCATGGTGCCCGGCTCTTACGCTTTCATGCCGGCCAAGTCGGTCCACATGGCGCAGTGCACGACGGCATGCACTATCTTCGTCGCGGCTGACGGCAAGTTTGACATTCACTACGTCAACGCTGCGGGCTCGGAGATCACGCCCGACGAAGCGATAAAGCCGACGGGTAAAGCAGTGGCCAAGGCTCCCGCGAAGAGCGAAGGCAAGGCTCCGGCCAAGCCGGCGCCGCCGAAGAAGCAGTAGAGACGAAGGGATTGTTTTTTCGAAGGGGCACGGCTTCCAGCCGTGCCGTTTTGTCTGTGGCGATGCGGCGACTTTAGTCGCTGAAGTATTACTTCGTCAGCGCTGCTATCGCATTTGCGCCGGCAGCAATGCAGTCGGGAATCCCGATCCCGTGATACGCATTGCCGGCCAGCGCGAGCCCTAGCGCATCCGCCAGCAATCCCTGGATGCGCTCTAAGCGCTCGCCGTGCCCGACCTCGTATTGCGCCATGGCGCGCGGCCAGCGGAAGACCCTCGTCCACAATGGCGCGGCGCTCAGTCCCACCAGCTGACTAAGCTCGCTGCCTAGCTGCTCGACCAGTTCCCCGTCGTCCATGGTAAGAGCGCGCTCGGCTTGCTCGCCCCCCACGAAGCAGCGCAGCAAAGCGCGGGCCGCGGGCGCTCGCTCCGCAAACTTCTGGTGCACGTAGGTGCACGCCAGCATGAGGCGGTTCTCGGTCCGCGGAACGAGAAACCCGAAGCCATGCAGCTCCGGCGCTGCCGAGGCATCGTAGGCGAACGCGACCGTTATGGATGACGTGTACGGGACAGCAGCCAGCTCGCGCGCCAGCGCCGGCGCGTCTCGCTCCAAGGTTCCCGCAGCGGCGTACGCCGGCAACGCAAGTACCACTCCATCGCATACGAAAGCGCCGCGATCGGTCACGACCGCCCAGCCCTCGGCTTGCTTCGTGACGTTGCGGACTCGCTCTCCCAAACGCAAAGACGCGAAGTCGAGCTGAGAACGCAGCGCTTCGACCAAGATTTGCAGTCCGCCCCGCAGCGTGGAGAACAGCGGCAGGGCTGCGCTCGCCGCGCGTCCGTGGACCTGCCGGCGGGATGCCAGCAGGCCGCGCGTCAGGCTGCCGTGTCGCTGCTCGATCGCGACCATGCGCGGCAGCACCGAGCGCGCACTCAGGCGCTCAGCATCGCCGCCGTAGATGCCGGAGAGCAGCGGATCGGCCAGCCGCTCCACCACTTCTTTGGCGAAATGCCGCCGCACGAAGGCGGCCACGGATTCGTCCCCGGCAGGCGCCGGCCGCAGGGGGCCGCGCAGCCATTCGCGCGCGAAGCCAAGCTTGGCGCTCGAGGAAAATAGCGGCGACGTCAGCAGGGGCAGCACGCGCGTCGGCACCATGAACATCATGCCGTCGGGTAGCGGCACCAGGCGCCCGTCCACCACGATCGCCGTACTGCGTACTTCGTCATTCGAGCCGATCAGCTCAGCGCCGAGTCCAAGCTCATGACACAGCGCGGCCGCAGCCGGCTTTTCCGTGAGGAACGAATCGGGGCCGGCCTCGACCACGCAACCGTCGATCATTTCGGTGCGGATCACGCCACCGAGCCGGTCGGAGGCTTCGAACAAGATGTATTCCGCTTTGCCTTCGCGGCGCAGCAGCTCCGCGCGATACGCCGCGGAAAGGCCGGCGATGCCGCCGCCCACGATGGCGATGCGCTTCATTTGTCGCCCGCTTCGCTGCGGGCGGGCTCGATGTCCAGCGGCAAAGCGCCGGCGGCGACGCGCGTCAATCCGGCACGCGCGATGTCGGCCAGCGCAGTAATGAGCAGCGGCGAATCATTCGGCGATTCCGCGCGCGTCAGCGCTAGGCCGAGCTTCCTGGCTTCCTCGCGGAATGCGATGTCGATGTCGTAGAGCACCTCCACGTGGTCCGCGACAAAACCGACGGGTTGCATCACGACTGCCTTGTGTCCGCTCCGCGCCAATTCATCGAGCACGGAAGGCACCGTTGGCCCGGTCCACGACCCGCCCGCAACGCCCTGGCTCTGGAAGGCGAACCTCCAGTTGTTGCCGAGTCCCGGTACTTCCGCCGCTACGCGCTCCGCCGTGTCGCGCGCTTGTTCCGCGTAGGGATCGCCGTCCGCGATCGTGCGCTCCGGGACGCTGTGCGCGGTAAAGAGCACCGGTGGCGTTCCCGCTGCGCGCCATGCTGGCTCCAGCCGCGCCGCGAACGCGCGCGGCAGCAATGGATGGTCGTGCCACGAACTCACGAACTCGAGCGCGAACGGCAACTCGCCTTCGGCAACGAGTGCTTGGCGATACAATCCGGTGCTGGTCCGCGAATTCTGCGGCGCCAGGCAGATAGCGACCGCGCGCTCGATGCCGTCTCGCTTCATCTGCCCCACCGTCGCGTCGATGAACGGATGCCAGTTGCGCATCCCGACATACACGGGTAGGTCCAGCCGGCGCGCCAGCGCCTGCGCCTGCCGATGCGTGATCTCCGTCAACGGCGAGTGCCCGATCTTCTGATAGCGCTGCTGTATCTCCGCGACCACGTGCTCCGGCAACGCACGACCGCCGGTGACGTGACGCAGAAACTCCGGCACGCCTTCCGGCGAGTCCGGGGTACCGTGCGCCAGGAGTAGAACAGCGGACTTCATGCCGTGATCGCCTTGGCCGATATCTCGTGCACCATGTCCCGCAGTGCCTTCACATTCTCCACGGGTGTGTTCGGCAGAATCCCGTGCCCCAGATTGAAAATATGCCCAGCTCGTCCGCCAGCGCGCCGCAACACGTCCTCCGCGGCGGCGCGCAATTCCCTCGGGTCCGCGAAAAGCAGCACGGGATCAAGGTTCCCCTGCACTGCGCAGCGATGACCGAGCGCGGCCCACGCCTCATCAAGCGGATAGCGCCAATCCACGCCGATGACGTCCGCACCCGTCTCCGCCATCGCGGGTAACAGCGTCGCCGTATCGGTGCCAAAATAGATGACGGGTGCACCGGTCGCGCGCAAGCGACGCACGAGTTCGGTAGCGTGCGGCAGCACGTAGCGCCGGAAGTCTTGCGGCGCCAGGCACCCGACCCAGCTATCAAAGATCTGGATGGCATCGGCGCCGGCGCGCACCTGCTCCGCCGCATACTCGGCGAGCACGCTGACGAGCTTGCGCATCAACTCGTCCCACGCTGTGGGCTCGCGATACATCAAGCGCTTCGTTTCGATGTAGTGGCGCGACCCACCACCTTCGATCATGTAACTGGCCAGCGTGAACGGCGCCCCGCAAAAGCCGATCACCGGCAAGCGTTCGCCAAAATGCTGGGCGACTAAACGCACGGATTCGGCGACATAACCCAGCTCCGACGCATGTTCCGTACGCACGCGCGCCACCTGCTGCGACGTCCGCAGCGGCTCCGGAACCACCGGCCCTTCTCCCGCGGCAAAGTGGAACGGCACGCCCATGACTTCCAGCGGCAGCAACAGGTCAGCAAAAACGATGGCCGCATCCACGCCCAGGATCTCCGCGGCTTCAATAGTCACTCGCGCAGCCAGTCCAGGCGTCTTGCAGATTTCGAGCAGGGAATACTGTTTTCGGATCGCCCGATATTCCGGCATATAGCGCCCCGCCTGGCGCATGAACCACACTGGGGTCACGTCCACTGGCTGTCGGCGGCAGGCGCGCACAAAACGGGATTGCGGGGCGGACATCCTGATGAATGTAGCATCCACACTGCGCAAGCCACTGTGCGGTCAATCACTTTCGGTTCACGACTCCGCCAAACTATCCGCGATAGTCGAACTATCAGCGCAACGCTTTGGTAATCAGGACCTGGCCGGTTTCATGTTGTTGTCAGGATGGGACTTTGCTATGCTGCGTCATCCCCCGGCGTTATCCCCGCGTCGCGAATTCTATGGAGAAAGGATTCGTGTGCCGAGGTATAGCCATATGCGGAAACAAACGGGGTTTTCGCTCATCGAACTGCTCATCGTTGTCGCCATCATCCTGATCCTGGCGGCCATTGCCATTCCCAGTCTCATGCGGTCGCGCATATCCGCCAACGAGGCCTCCGCGGTCGCCTCTCTGCGCAGTATCAACACCGCCCAGGTGACGTATTCAGTCACGTACCCCGATGCCGGTTATGCCGACAACCTGACGAAGCTCGGCAGGCCCTCGGGCAGCTCAGCCGTCAGCAGCTCGGCATCGGGACTGCTCGATTGGGTCCTTGGGTGCGCAGCGCAGCCCTGCCCGAAGAGCGGCTACCAGTTCGCCATCACGAACCCCAGCGGTTCGCCGGTCGTCGTGGGCTACAGCCTCACGGCGACACCGGTAGTAGTCGGAACCACGGGCTTCCGCGGCTTCTGCTCCGACCAGCTGCGCAACATGTTCTACGACCCGGCAGGCGGCACGAACTGCACCAGCCCGCTGCAATAGGCGGCCGGAACAGACAAACCGCACCCTCCCCCGGACTCAGCAGAGCGGTCAAGCCGCTCATTTCCTTGACGTTCCGCGCGGCAGCCTTTATCCTAGAGATTCGCACGTCAGCGTCTGGCCCGCCTTGGTCAGGCGGCTTTTTTTTGCGCGACCGGCGACCGCTGGCCGCTTTGAAGGGTTCCTGCCAAGCCGCTGTTTAAGGTTTAGTAGGACGATCTGGCCATGTTTTTCGCCATCCATGAGTTACGGCTCGAACGCCAGGAATTTGACGAGACGTTTGCGCCCGGCGTCATCGATTTCGGACCGGATGTTGAGCAGAAAGCGCCGCTCGCCACCGCGGGTCGAGCGGAGTTGATCGAGGAGAACCGTGGCGGCCGGCAAGGCACCATTGCCGATATCCGCGTGGTGGGCCGGCTGGCCACCGGGATCCAACTGAGTTGCGCCCGCTGCCTCGAGCCGGTCGAGCAGGACGTGCGCCGCGAGTTCGATCTGCTGTATCGACCCATTGGCGTGGACCGCAAGGCCGACGAGGTGGCGATCCACGAAGCCGACACCGAGATCGGCTACTACCAGGGCGATGGCCTCGCGCTGGAGGATGTTATGCGCGAGCAGGTGCTGCTGGCAGTGCCGATCCGCGCGTTGTGCCGCGAGGATTGCCGCGGGCTGTGCCCTCGGTGCGGCCGCAACTGGAACAAGGAGAAGTGCGGTTGTGCGGCTCCGGCCGCCGACGAACGCTGGTCCGCGTTGGCCCAGCTCAAAGACAAGCTGCAAAGCGAGAAAGGTTCATAGAGAGGTTTTTCGTCATGGCAAATCCTAAACGCCGTCATTCCCAGGCCCGGACGTCGAAGCGCCGCGCGCACGACCACCTGACCACGCGCTCCACGTCCGAGTGCCCGAACTGCCACGAGCGCAAGCTCCCGCATCGCGTCTGCCCGAAGTGCGGGTATTACAACAAGCGCGAAGTCGTCGCCGTCGAAGAGGCGAGCTAGTTGACCCGGAGCGCGACCAGCGACGACAGTGGCTGGTGTTTCGGTGGGAGCACCGGCCTTCAGGCCGGTGGTTCGCATCGCTTCTTGCGAGGGGCTTTAGCCCCGGTTAGCGCGCGAGGCATTCTCTGATGCCCACCATCATCGCCCTCGACGCCATGGGGTCGGACCGCCATCCGCGCCCCGAGATCGAGGGCTCGATCCTCGCCGCGCAACAGCACGACGTCCATGTCCTGCTCGTCGGTCCCGAAGCCGCGCTGAAGGCCGAGCTAAAGGCTCATCCCGACGCGCGCACTCTTCCGATCGACATCATCGACGCCAAAGAAGTCATCGGCATGCACGAAAAGGCCGCGCAGGCTGTGCGGTCGAAGCGCGACTCCTCCATGCGTGTCGGCCTCCGGCAGGTGCGCGAGAAGCGTGCGGCCGGCTTCGTCACCGCGGGTAACACCGGCGCCGCCATGGCGACCGCGAAAGTCGTGCTCGGCACGCTACCGGGCGTCGATCGTCCGGCGCTCGCTGCCGTCTTCCCGACCGCTGCCGGAACCGCCGCGATCCTGGTTGACGTTGGCGCCAACGTCGACACCAAGCCGCACAACCTCGAGCAGTTCGCGGTCATGGGCGAGATCTACTTCCGCAGCATCTTCGGCAAAGACCGGCCACGCGTCGGGCTGCTGTCGAATGGCGAAGAAGAAGGCAAGGGCAACGAGCTGACGCGCGCCGCGCTCAAGCTCATGCGCCACCTGCCGATGAACTTCGTCGGCAACGTCGAGGGCCGCGACCTCTACAACGGCAAGCTCGACGTCATCGTGTGCGACGGCTTCGTCGGCAACGTCGCGCTCAAGGTCTCCGAGGGCATGGTCGAGGCCGTCCGCCACCTGCTGAAAGAAGCGCTCAACTCGACCATCACGAGCCAGGTCGGAGCGCTGCTCAGCGGGCGCGCGTTCAAGGAATTCAAGAAGCGCCTCGACTACTCCGAGTACGGCGGCGCGCCGCTGCTCGGCATCAAGGGCGTGTGCATCGTCGGCCACGGCGGCTCCAACGCCAACGCCATCAAGAACTGCTTGCGCGTCGCCGCCGAATTCCACAACAGCGGCATCAACCAGAAGATCGAAGCCGAATTCGCCAAACACCCCGCCACACGCGACAACGGCAACGATGACGCGGATGAGGCCGGCGCCGTGGCAAGGCAGTAGTCTCTTGATTGTCCCAAGCGCAGCGAGGGAACCCTACCCGCCCAACGCTCTTCCGGATTTCACTTCTCGACTTCGGAAGTAGCGCAGAACCTCCTACTGTTGTAGCGACCGATATCCGGTACCCCACGTCTGCCTCGGTTTTCAGAGGTAGACGTGGGGATTTCTCTCGCGCCAACGCAAAACCCCAGGTCTGGCGCAAAACCCGCGCTCAGACCTGGGGCACCCACCAGAATGGTTATCTCACCGATGCTTAATGAAGCTCCCGTCCCGTAGCTCGGCGTAGGCCTGCTGCAACTGCTCGGGCGTGTTCATCACGATGGGGCCGTACCACGCTACCGGCTCTTCGAGCGGCGTCCCGGAGACCAGGAGGAAACGAACCCCTTCCTCACCGGCGTGCACCACGACTTCATCGCCGCGGTCAAACAGAACCAACGACCGGTTCTCCACGACATCCGGGATCCCGACCTTCGCTTCGTGTGTTGCCGGATTCTCCGTGGTCACCGCTTGTGGGCCTGACGCATCGCGGAACGTGCCTGAGCCCGCGAACACGTACGCGAACGCGTTGCGCGTGGTCTCTATCGGCAGGCGCTTGGTCTTGTTCGGCGGCACCGAGATATCGAGATACTGCGGATCGGCGGCCACACCTTCGACCGGTCCCTTCTTACCCCAGAAATCGCCGCAAACCACGCGGACTTTCACACCATCGTCATCGGTGATCTCCGGAATGTCAGCGGCCTTGATGTCCTGGTAGCGCGGGTCGGTCATCTTCAGTCGCGCGGGCAGGTTCGCCCACAACTGGAAGCCGTGCATGCGGCCCTGCGCGTCGCCCTTCGGCATCTCCTGGTGCAAGATGCCGCTGCCGGCGGTCATCCACTGCACGTCGCCCGGGCCCATCGCGCCCTTGTTGCCCAGGCTGTCGCCGTGGTGCACCTCGCCCGCCAGCACGTACGTGATGGTCTCGATGCCGCGATGCGGATGCCATGGGAAGCCCGCGAGGTAGTCCGCGGGATTGTCGTTGCGAAAATCATCGAGCAGCAGGAAGGGATCGAACTGGTGCGTCTTGCCGAAGCCGAATGCGCGCTGCAGCTTCACGCCCGCGCCCTCGAGCGTGGCCTTCGTGTGGAACACCTGCTTGATATCGCGGGGAACCGCCATAAGTGCCTTCTTTCTGCGGTTGAGACTTCGTGAGGAATGATCGCCGCGCTTGAATCGCGTCTGACGATACACAGGACTCGTTCGGCTAGTTAGATGACGCGAGCGGAAAAAGGACTCAGCGGCGAGACTCCGCGCGATTTGCGACCTCTGTCTGCGTCATCTGCGGTTAAGAGCTTTTTAGAATCTTAAACCGCGGATTTCGCGGATCAAATCGCGCAGATTACGCGGACACAGCTCCTGGCTGACCACTGACTCTAGACTGCTGGCTATTAGCTACTGACTACTGCGCTACCCGCTTCTTCGCCGTCAGCACCACATCGGGATCGTGCACCGTCATGGTCACGCCGCCATTCTCTTCGGCAAAGCGGATCCGCACGGCTTCCGCGCCCATCGGGTGAAACGTCCGCGAACCCAGGTGGAACAGACCGCGCCCGACCATGCCTTTGCGCGCCCACTGCACGCCGGCCGCGGGGCTCACGGTGACGTCGACCTGCTGGCTGGCCGCAATGCCGAAGACGTACGTGCCGGCGATGAGTGCAGCGTCTGCTTCCGGTAGCGGGATCTTCGCGTCGCTGTCCGCGTCGCCGAGGGTTTGCAGGAAATCGAGCACCGGCTTGGCGCGTTCACCCCCGGCTTTGGCATGGGCGAGCAAGGGGATGCTGTGCGGCCCGCGGATGCGTTGCACGCCCGGCTGCGCCGCCACGAATGCCTTCACCACTTCGAGCTGGCCCAGCATCGTCGCGGAAAAGAGCGTTGGGCGCGCGCCCTTCGAGATCAGGTACTCCGCGATCGGCCGGTTGCCCACATGCGACGCCGCACCGAGCGCGTCCTCGAAGTCGCCGAATCCCCAATCGACCGCCGCCTTCGCCAGCGCCGGCCGCGCGTCTCCGAGCTCGCGCACGCGCTTCAAGTCGAAGTGCGCCACCGTCACCATCTCGCGCATGAGTTCGAGCGGCTGGGACGGGTACACGTCCGCCACGAGCGAGGGAACACCCGCCGTCGTCTGCTGGGCGGCTGCCTGATCCAGCAACGCGAGTGGCACAGCGGCGGACATGGATTGCAATACCCTGCGGCGCGACCAGCGACTCGGCATGGCGGACCTCCGCCAACCGTAATAACGCCTGCCTAGGCCCCGCGCAAACCAAATCACTCGGCTTACCACTTAGGAAAATGTTAGGACGCAAGCGCCGCCGGATCAGCGGCTTGGAATGCCCGGTGAGTGCAGTCCCAGCGTTTCGCCAAGCGGCCCAAAGCCGCTACTCCGCCGACGGTCGCTCTGGCGTACTATCGACTCGGCAGATTCTCGACAAACACTGCAATGCACGACCTCACACGCAACACGCGCATGCTCAAGATCACGTCGTTGATCTCGGTGGTGCTGTTCATCCTGCACGTCGCTGGCGACCTCTCACTGGGCTACGAGAAGGGATCGGTGTATCCGGTGGTCCCGATCGCGCTCGTGTTCCTCATCGGTGCGACGATACTTGGCGACAACCTGGCCGGGCACATCATCATGTTCCTCAGCGGCATCGCGGGAGCGTTGATGCCTGTGCTGCACTGGAAGCTCTATGCGGTCGCGGACAAGGGCGCGCTCGGCTACTGGTTCGCGGCGATCGTACTCTCCATGGGAGTGACGGGCGAGTTCGGTGCTGTGCTAGCCGCGCTGGTGATGTGGCAGACGTGGAGACAGCGAAGGGCAAGGACGCCGTCGTGATGACTTACCGCTCGTCGCAACCGCGCCCGCACAAACAAGATCACATCCTTGTTCGCTGAGGAAGATGTTAGTCAGGACGCGCCGCCGGATCAGCGGCTTGGCAGACCCGGTAAGCGTGCTCCGTTAGCCTCGGCGATGATGCGGGGCGCGAACCGCTCGGCAACTTTGGCTGCGACCTCGCTCTGCAGCGTCAGGGGATCAGCGACCACGCGCTCCACCCGTACCACCCCGAGGTGCTTCTGGTCGGATGTGCGGATCAGATGAACAAGGATCCGCGTGGTGTCGCCTTCGCGCTGCAATTGCCCAAGCACAACGTAAGCCGCGCCCAGCGATGCCCCTACGGCCCTGAGATCGCGCTGCTCGCGCGGCAGGCGCAGCACTTGCGCGTTGCCGATGACGTCGTAACGTCCCATGCTCGCGGCGGTGAGCCGTTCCAGCACGTTGTCGGTCAGCGCATCGCTGGCGTTGGTGGCCGCGGCGTTACCCGTCTCGTTATCGAAGCGGAAGACGGCGATCGCCGGCGGCTGCTTCAATGGCCGCGCTGCCGACCACAGCGCTGCTGCCCCGACGAGCAACAGTAACGAGATCGCCGTCAGTGCCGCGGCACGCCAGCGGCTGCTCTCGTTGATCTGCGGGAGCGCCGGTTGCTCCGCTCCCGCCAGCCGCTCGACCGGTGCAATGAACTGGTATCCCTGCTTCGCCACCGTGCGGATGTAGATCGGCTCCGCCGCATCGTCGTGCAGCGCGCTGCGCACCTGCGATACGCAGAAGTTCAGCCCGCGGTCGAAATCCACGAACGTGTCTGCGCCCCACACCGCCTGGCGCAGTTCGTCGCGCGTCACGATCTGTCCGGCACGCTCGACCAGCAGGGCCAGCACCTGCGCGGGCTGCGCCGCCAGCCGCGCCGGCGCACCATCGCGCCATAGGGCGTGCGTCACTTCGTCGAATTCGTAGCGCCCGAACCGGACTCGCATCGCGGATAATTGTGACACAGCCATGCTCTACACTGTTCCGGATGACCCATACAGTCGCGTTTCTGTTTCCCGGGCAGGGCTCGCAGGCCGTCGGCATGGGCAAGGAACTCGCCGCCATGCATCCGGTCGCGCGCGAGACCTTCGACGAGGCCGACGCGGCACTCGGCATGAAGCTCAGCGAACTGTGCTTCGAGGGCCCGGAGGAAAGGCTGAAGCTGACCGAGATCACGCAGCCCGCGATCTTGACCGCCTCGGTGGCGGCCTTTCGCGTGCTACGCAACGAAGGCTACATGCCGCAGTTCTGCGCCGGGCACAGCCTCGGCGAGTACTCCGCACACGTCGCTGCCGGCACGCTCGACTTTTCCGGCGCGGTCCGCACCGTGCGCAACCGCGGGCGCTACATGCAGGAGGTCGTGCCGGTCGGCGTCGGGGCGATGGCCGCGATCCTTGGCCTGCCGCTCGATAACGTCCGCGATGTCTGCGCCGCCAGCGCGCAAGGCGAGGTCGTCGAGCCGGCGAACATCAATTCTGCGGAACAGATCGTCATCTCGGGCAACGCTGGCGCCGTGCAGCGCGCAGCCGACGCAGCCAAGGCCGCCGGCGCGAAGCGCGCGATCTTGTTACAAGTGTCTGCCCCCTTCCATTGCGCGCTGATGCAGCCCGCGCAAGACCGCCTCGCCGTCGACCTTACACAGCTGATGTTTCACGACCCCGAGGTCCCCGTCGTTGCCAACTTCGACGCCGCCGAGAAGCGTAGCGCCAGCGCCGCACGCGACGCGCTCATCAAGCAGGTCACCGGCTCGGTGCGCTGGGAAGAATCGATGCGCAAGTTGATCGCCGCCGGCGTCGACACGTTCGTCGAAGTCGGCCCGGGCAAGGTCCTCAGCGGCCTGATTCGCCAGATCGACCGTGCAAAGACGTGCGTGAACATCGAGGATGAGGCGTCACGCCAGAAAACCGTGAATGCGCTGGGGCACCACACGACAGAAGCAGGTTAGGGATTCAGTAAGGTGAGAACGTCAGCTGCTTCGTGCTCTTCTCCACCCAGATGCGCGCGCGCTCGGCACGTCCATTCACGCTGACCAGCACCACCACGCCGCTCGACCCACCGCGCGGCGCCTGCCCCCCTTCGACATGGAAGCTGTTGATGGTGCCCCATTCACCGCCGGGTCCCCAGTCCTGATAGAACTCGCCGTAGGTGTACTTGCCGTATTGCTGCGGATGCTGCTTCCACTGCGGGTCGGCGAACCACACGCCGTACGCCGCCTCATAGTCCTTATGCTGCAGCGCGCTGAAGAACTTGTTCACCGCATGCTCTTCCGGCCAGTTCCGGAAATAGAACACGAGCAAGCCGAGCAGGACTACACCCGCCGCTACTGCGATCAACATCCCGGTGCGGCGCCGCTCGCGCGCGGGATCGAACGCCGGCGCCTGAAACAAGGAGTTGGACATGCGTGCTTATGATAGCGCGATAGGCTACAACGTCCGCTTGAACAGCAGCGTCGCCAGCGTAAGCATCACTGTAGCAAAGATCGCCAGGTAAGCCAGGTCGCCCGCGATCGCCGAGATCCCCGCTTCCTTCAGCAGCAGCGCTTTGAAGCCATGCACCGCGTAGCTGAACGGATCGACTGCCGCGACAGCGCGCAGCCATCCCGGAAATGCTTTCACCGGGTAGATCGCGCCCGAGGGGAAGAACATCAGCGTGTTCAGGATGCCGAAGATGGCGCGCGGCACCAGCGGATCGTCCACCCGCACCATGATGAAGAACATCATGGTGATGAACGCGACCGCGGTCAGCGCGATCAACAGCAGCAGCTCGAGGAAGACTAGCGGATGGAACGTGATGCCGACGCCAGCGATCAGCGAGCCGATGAATGTGATGACCACTCCGGACAGAATCGCCTTCAGCGCGCCGGCAATGTTGAGGCCGAGCACCAGCTCGATCTTGGTGATCGGAGTGACGAGGTAGCCTTCGTGCACGCCGCGTGCCTTATCGTCGATGTACACGATGCCGCCGCCGATCATCACCGAGACGAACAGCGCCAGCGTGATCGAACCCGGAAGCAGGTACTTCATGTATTCGACGTAGGGGTACAGCTCGACCACCTCGAGCGCGATGCGTTGTACGATGCGCGGCTCCACCACTGGCTGGTTCAATGCGGCCGCGAGTTCGCCAAACTTCGTCTCCAGCGTCGAACTCATGAAGTTGTCGGTGTTGTCGACCACGAGCCCGATGCGCGGCCGGTCCTCCGCGTATACGCGCCGCGAAAAGTCCGCGGGGATCACGAGTGCGCCGTCGAGCCGCCCGTTGCGCACGTCGCTCACCGCTTTGGCCTGGTCGTCGTAGTAGACCGGATACAGCGTGTGCACGTTGGCGCTGATCGAGTCGAATGCTTCGCGGATCTTCAACGCTTGCGGCCCGTGGTCCTGGTCCACTACGCCGAGGCGCGCGCCCGTGATCTTGCCGCCGAAAGCATTGCCCAGCACGATGAGCTGGACGAGCGGCAGGATCATCGCCGCCACCATGAGCGCCGGCGAGCGGAAGAACTTCCGCATCTCGCGCTCGACGATGGCCCACATGCGGTTCATCGCTTCACCATTGCACCGGGCTCTGATACGCGAACGCCTGCTGCGTGGCATCACGCAACTGGCGGCCGGTGTAGTGCACGAACACATCGTCGAGCGTCGTGCTCTGCACGTTCAACGACTTCAGCTTGATACCTTCCGCGATCGCCATAGCAACGATCTGCGTGGTCGTGGTGGTACCGTCGTTCGTAAGGATGCGATACGTGTTCGCGCCCTCCGGCTGGATCGATTCGACGCTTTCCAGATGTTGCAGCCGCTGCTCCCAGTCGGGCTTGATCTCGCCGAACTGGACTTCGATGACGTTCTCGCCCGGCACGCTCGCTTTGAGTGCGCGTGGCGTGTCGAGCGCCACCAACTTGCCGTGGTCCACGATGGCGATGCGATCGCACAACCGGTCCGCTTCGTCCATGTAGTGCGTCGTGATCAGCACGGTGAGGTTGCGGCGCTGCTTGATGTCCATCAGCATCTCCCACACGGCTACACGTGATACCGGGTCGAGGCCGGTGGTAGGTTCGTCCAGAAAAAAAATGCGCGGCCGATGGACCAGCCCCCGTGCGACCTCCAGGCGTCGCCGCATGCCGCCGGAAAGCGTCTTCGTTTGCGCGTCGCGCCACTTCGTCAGGTCCACGAGTTCGAGCAGCTCGCGCACCGAATCCTGCCGGTCTTTCGCCGGCACGCCGTAGAGCTTGGCGTAGATGTTCAGGTTCTCCTCGAGCGTGAGGTCGATGTCGCTGGTCATCGCCTGCGGGATCACGCCCATGCAGCGCCGCGCCTCGTTCGCTTGCGTGCGCACGTCGTAGCCGGCGATAAAGGCATCGCCGCCGGTCATCTCGAGCAGCGTCGTCATCATGCGGATGAGCGTTGATTTGCCGGCGCCGTTCGGGCCGAGCAGCCCGAAGATCTCGCCTTCCGCCACCGCGAACGAGATGTGGTCGACTGCCGTGAAGTCGCCGAAGCGTTTCACGATGTCGCGCACCTCGATCGCGGGCTTCGCCGCGTTGCTGGCGGCTGGCGCGCTCATCGCGGCGCTCCTTGCGCAGCTTGCGTCGTGCCGTCGAGCTTCGCTTGCGGCAGGAGGACAGTCGCGGTCATGCCGGGAGTGAACGCGCCTTCGGGATTCGCGATGGCCACCTTCAGCGCCACCGTGCGGATGTCGCGCTTGCTACGGCTCACATCGCGCTGCGTGGCGAAGTCGGCTTCCACGCCCTTGAACGTGACCTTGCCCGAGATCACGCGGCCCGAGGGCAGCCGGACATTCAGCGTGTCGCCGAGCTGGATGCGGTCCGCGTACGTCTCCGCCACCGCGGCACGTACCCACGTATCGTTCAGGTCGACGATGGTGACGATGGGCTGGCCGGGCTGCACGACTTCGCCGGTGCGCGCTGCACGTACCGACACCGCTCCCGTCACCGGCGCCACGACCTTCGTGTAGCCGAGCCGCGTCTCCGCCTCGGCGAGCTGCGCTTGCGCCTGCTCCAGTTGGCCGCGTGTAGCGGCCACGTTGCTCTGCGCCGCATTCGCTTGGTGCGTGCGGGCGCGCGCGGCGGCCACGTCGCTGTCGGCGGCACGGACCTGGTCTTGCAGCGATTGCACGCGCGCCTGCGCAGCCTTCAACGTGGCTTCCGCCTGATCGCGCAGTTGCCGCGAGGCGACGCCCTGCTCGGCCAGGGCGACCGTGCGTTGAGTGTCGCTGCGCGTGCGTTCCAGGTCAGCCTGTGCCTCAACGAGTTGGGAGCGTGCTGCTTGCGCCTTGGCCTGCGCGGTCTGGACGTCGCTGGCGGTCTGCCCGACGGCTTGCTGCTCCGTCGCCTGCGCTTCGCCGATGCGCGCGCCCAGGCTGGTGATCGATGCCTTCGCCGCGCGCGCCTGCGCGGCCAGTTCCGACGTGTCGAGCAGCGCGATCGTGTCGCCGGCCTTCACGCGCGTGCCGTCTTCCACCAGCAACTGCTCGATGCGACCGGCGACGCGGGCGCTTACCACGACCTGGTTGGCATCCACCACGCCGACCAGTTGCATGTCGGTGGAGCGATCGGTGGTCGCGAAGTAGTAGATCGCGGCGAGCAGCGCGATGCCGCCGAGTAGAGCGAGGAATTTGTTGCGTTGCTTCACTTGCGTTTGCCTCCATGGCCGTTGCTGCCGGAAGCGCGCGGATGAGCGAGAAGAGCCGCCTGCACGGTATCGAGCACGGCCGCACGGCGCGCCCGCACGCGTTCCGGCGTGAGCGGGTCGCCACCGAACAGCACGCGCAGGAACGATGCGCTGCTGAAGTAAAAGACGTTCATCGCGACCATGGACAGCAGGAAGTGCTGTGGATCGACGGGCCGGAACTCGCCGCCGGCGATGCCGTCACGGAAGACTTGCGCCAGCCGCAGTTGCAGCGGCCGCAAGTAGCGCCCGGCGATGCGCTCGATGTGCGGCGATGCGCGCCGGCCGGCGCGCATCATCTCGCCCAGCACCAGCTTGGGGTAAGTGGGCGAAGCCGCGATGTAATCGAAGTGCGTGGCCGCGTACAACAGGACTTTGTCCGCTGCCGGCAGGTCTCGGTCGAGAACCGCATTCAGCCGCTCCGCCAGGCCCTGGAAGACGCGATCGAGCGCGGCCCCGTAGAGCGCCTCTTTGTCGCGGTAGTAGTAGTAGAGCAGGGCCTTGTTGACGCCGGCGGCGCGTGCGATCTGGTCGATGCGCGCGCCGGCGACGCCTTCGTGCGCAAATTCGCTGGACGCGGCATCGAGGATGGCCGCGCGCGTGCGCTCCGGCTGCCGCGTGGTCACGGGTTTGCTGCGTCCAGCCATGATTAACTAACCGGTTAGTTAGGATACTCCTCTGAAAAGAGCCTGGCAAGCAGCCAGGCTCTTCTACCCTGCAGAACCGTCTACATCATGCCGCTCCCCCGCTCCAGCCGGATGGAACCGTCTCCCGTACGGATGTAGAGCTGTCCGCCGCCGTTGCCCAAGCGGCCACGCACGCCATTCGTCGTGATGCGTCCCGCCACCGTCACCGGCAGGTCGAGTGTGATGTGACCATCGCCGGTATGCGCGTCGAGGTCGGCGGAGAAGTCGCTGGGCAGCCGTAAGGTCACGCTGCCATCTCCGGTATGGACGCGCCACCCGGCGCCGATCTTCGAGCCTGCTTTCGCGTCAGCTTCCACGCGGCCATCGCCCGTGCCGAGTTCCATCAGGTCAAAGCGGCCGCGGACATTGATGTGTCCGTCGCCGGTCGTGACGCGCAGCGTCCCGTCGAGTCCTTCGCCGGTGATGTGGCCATCGCCGCTCACCAACTTCAGGTCGCCGCTCACGTCACGCACGTCGATGTGGCCGTCGCCGGTGCGCAAGTCGAGCGCGGTCTTGCGCGGGACGCTGATCTCCACGTTGATCACGCGCCGTCCGCCGTGCCAACCCCAGTTGTTACGCGGTGTGCGGAATTGCAGCTCGACGCGGTCGCCGGTCTGCTGCTCGCCGATGCGTAACTCGCCGCTCGCAGCCGAGCCCGCCATCGCGCCCGTCGGCGGTACGATGCGGTAGCCCTCGGTCGTCACGCGCACCGCGATCTCATTCTTATCGGAGGCGACTACCCGCAGATGGGCATCGTCGGCTATCACCTGCAGCTGCGCGCCGCTGCCCACGGCATATTGCTTCGCCCAATCGTCGGCGAACGTGGTGGCGGCCAGGGCGAGGACAACCAGTGAAAGGAAACGAAGCTTATGCATGACCACACTCCTTCGTAGCTCGTGTTACGCCGTGCCCGGCCAAAAAGTTCCTAGCGGCTGTAGCGGTTCTGCTTCTTTTCCGCGAAGCGCTCCAGGCCGAGTTCGATGAGCCGATCGATCAGCCGCGGATATTCGAGACCCGAGGCCGCCCACAGCTTGGGATACATGCTGATGGCGGTAAAGCCGGGCATGGTATTGATCTCGTTCACCCACAGCTTGGACGATTGGGGATCGAGAAGGAAATCAACCCGCGCCAAGCCGGAACAGTCCACGGCCTGGAACGCGGCGATGGCCATCTCCTGGACCTCTTTCGTTTGCCGTCGCGAGAGCTTTGCCGGGATGAGCAGCGCCGAGCCCTCGTCAATGTACTTTGCGTCGTAGTCGTAGAAGTCGTGCGCCGGGACGATCTCGCCCGGGACCGAGGCCTCCGGTTTATCGTTGCCCAGCACCGAGCACTCGATCTCGCGCGCTTTGTGCTTCCTCCCGCCGACTCCTTCTTCGACGATGAGCTTGCGATCGAACTCGGCAGCGAAGTCGAGCGCTTTGGCAAGTTCCGCGCGGTCGCTCGCCTTGCTGATCCCGACCGATGAGCCTAAGTTCGCAGGCTTCACGAACACGGGATAGCGCAGCTTCTTCTCGATGAGCTTGCGCGCCGCTTTGGGATCCGAGCGCCAAGCCGAACGTAGCAGCGTGACGTGCTTTACGATCGGCAGGCCGGCAGCGGCGAAGAGCCGCTTCATCACGTCCTTGTCCATGCCAGCGGCGGAGCCGAGCACGCCTGCGCCGACGTAGGGAATGTCCGCCAACTCGAGCAATCCCTGGATCGTGCCGTCTTCGCCGAACGTGCCGTGCAGCACAGGGAAGATGACGTCGACGTCGATCACGTGGCCGGGATGTTTTGCTGGTGCGGCGCTTTCGAACGCTACCAGCTTCTGCGAATCACTCGCGCTCGGCACTGGCGGAACGATCACACCTTCACCCTTTGCCAGGACCGCCGCGCCCGCCGTGGCTTCCGGATCGCCCGCGCGCAAGTGCCGCTCGCTGTGCTTCTCGCCCTTCAGCAGCGACTCAGCGTGTTGCGCTGCCACCCACTTGCCTTCTTTCGTGATGCCGATGGGGACGATTTCGTACTTCGATTTGTCGATGGCCTCGAGCACGGACGCAGCCGAGAGCAGCGAGACTTCATGCTCGCCGCTGCGACCGCCGAACAAAATGCCGACGCGAAGCTTCTTCACAGGATCTTCTTCCCAAATGCGCTAAGGCACAGTTCGACCGCCAGCTGCCCCGTGCGGTTGTGCTCGTCGATGACGGGATTCACCTCGACGATCTCGAAGCTCGTCATGCGGCCGTGGTCGGCGAGGATCTCCATGGCGAGATGCCCCTCGCGGTAAGTGGCGCCGCCGCGCACCGGCGTACCCACGCCCGGCGCGTCCTCGGGATCGATCCAATCCATATCGAGCGACACGTGGTAGCCCGCGGTCTCGCGGCCGGCGATGCGCAAGGCTTCTTCCATCACGGCGCGCATGCCACGCTCGTCGATGTCGCGCATGGTGAAGTACTCGATGCCCGATTTGCGGATGTTCTCGCGCTCGGTCTCGTCGATGTCGCGGATACCGACCAGCACGCAATTCTCGGGCGCGACCTTCGGGCTGAAGGCGAAGATGTTCGCCAGCTCCGGCGGACCCAGCCCCATGATCGCGGCCAACGGCATGCCGTGCACGTTGCCGCTAGGTGACGTGCCGGGTGTGTTGATGTCGCCGTGCGCGTCGACCCATATGAGGCCGATCTTTTCGTTCTTGCGGCGATAGAACTCGCTGACGCCGCTCACCGTGCCCGCGGCCACCGAGTGGTCACCGCCGAGCACGATCGGGATCTTGCCGGCTTCGAGCGTCTTGACCACTAGTTCGGCATGCTTGGTACATGTCGCCGTGATCTCTTTCAGATACTTCGCGTGGGGATCGCCTTCTTTTTTCTGCTCGGCGATGGCGACAGCAACGTTGCCTGCGTCCTCCACGATGTGCCCGAGCGCTTCCAGCCGCGCTTCGAGGCCCGCGACCCGCACCGCCGACGGGCCCATGTCCACGCCGCGGCGCGACGCACCCAGGTCGAGCGGCACACCGATCACGCGGATCTTCTTGTGGTGCGACGGCGGCAGCGTTTTGACGATCGAAGGCGTCGTGACCATGTTGTCTTTCTACATCACGGATAGAGGCGATGCAGCGTGCGCGCGAACGGTATCGTCTCGCGCACGTGTTCGAGCCCGCAGATCCAGGCCACCGCGCGCTCAATGCCCATACCGAAGCCCGCGTGCGGCACGCCGCCGTACTTGCGCAGGTCGAGATACCACTTGAACGCGCTCTCCGGCAGATTGTGTTCGTGAATGCGCTTGAGCAGCAGCTCATACGAGCCCATGCGTTGTGAACCGCCGATGATCTCCCCGTAACCCTCGGGCGCAAGCACGTCGCAGCACAGCGCCAGCTCCGGGCGCTGCGGATCGGGCTCCATGTAGAACGCTTTCACTTGCGCCGGATACCGATGAATGATCACCGGCCGGTCGAACTGCTGCGAGATGTAGGTCTCGTCGGGTGAGCCGAAATCACCGCCCCACTCGAACTTGGCTTCCACCGCGCCTTTCGCGTGGCCTTCCTGCAGCAGCTTCACTGCATCGTCGTAGCTCACGCGCGGGAACGGTGGCTTCACCGCTTCCAGCTTCGCGATGTCGCGGCCGGTCGCCTCGAGGTCCTTGCGCCGACGCTCAAGCACCCGCGCCACGATCGCACTAATGAATTGCTCCGCCAACTCCATGAGACCGTCGAGCTCGAGATAAGCGACCTCGGGCTCGACCATCCAGAATTCGGTCAGGTGGCGGCGTGTCTTCGATTTCTCCGCGCGGAACGTCGGTCCAAAGCTGTACACCTTGCCCAGCGCCATCGCGGTCGCTTCGATGTAGAGCTGGCCCGACTGCGTGAGGAACGCTTCGTCATCGAAATAGTTGACGGGAAAGAGCGTCGAGGTGCCTTCGCACGCCGCCGGCGTCAGGATGGGCGGATCGGTGCGCGTGAAGCCGCGGTCGTCGAAGAAGTCGTGCATCGCCTTCTCGATCTCGGCACGAATGCGCAGGATCGCCGCTTGCCGCGGCGTCCGCACCCACAGGTGGCGATGCTCCATGAGGAAGTCAACGCCGTGCTCCTTGAGCGAGATCGGGAACGGCTCGGCTTCGGGCACTCGCTGCACGATCTGCACGCTCTGCACATCGAGCTCGTAGCCGCCGGGCGCGCGCTTGTCGGCCCGCACTTTCCCGGTGACGATGAGACTCGACTCTTGCGTCAGTCCCTTGAGCGCCTCGAACGCCTCGGGCGCCTGGTTCTTCGGCACCACGCCCTGGATCACGCCTGAACCGTCGCGGATCTGCGGGAAAAGCAGCTTCCCGCTCTCGCGCAGGTTGTAGAGCCAGCCCCTGAGCGTGACGATGTCGCCTTCGTGGCGACCGATCTCGGCGATGGTGGTGTGCAGCGCAGTGGCGGCGGTTGTGGGCGAATCCACGCGACGTCCTTGTGCAAGGCGCACTCAAGCGCGCCCGAGCAACCTACTAGGATAACTGACTGGCTACCAGATGCGTTATGACGCCGCGACGTTATTCGGTAGATCCGCACTGTACGTGGCTTTCCGTCTGGGCATCGTAGCCAGGAAGTACACTGCGCACAGCCAGAGCAGCATCACCGTGAGCCAGGCAACGAGGGCATGGCTGAGCCCCAAAGCATGCGCCGCGCCGGGCTCCCCCGAGGGGACGATGTCTTTCGTGTTGTTCACTGCGGCATGCAGCAGCATGACGGGCAGCAGGCTGCGTCGCGTGCGTTCCCACAACCACGCAAAAGCGACACTGATCGCTGTGACTTGCAAAAGGTAGAGTGGGAACGACTGGCCGGTGGTCGTCGTTGCCGGAATGAAGAACAACGGCAGATGCCACGCCGCCCAGATGACGCCCAGCAGCAAGCTCGCAGCGCGCAGTCCCACGAGCTCGGCCATGCGGGGCAATGCGTAGCCGCGCCAGCCTACTTCTTCACCGGCCTGCCCGCCGATAAAAGTGGAGAAGAACGTCGCCGCAATCATAAGGAGCACGGATTCCTCGCCGATGCGCGGCCATGCACCTGTGAGCGCGCGATACAGCCCTGCCACCGTCAACTTGATAGCCGGCATGAACAGGAAAGCAAACCCATACCACCGCGGGCCGACTTCCCACTGAAAGAGGCGGCTGAGCAGTGCATCCCTGCCGGGAGCGCGTTCCTCGAGTGACGTCAGCAAGACGGCAGCAATGCCCGGAGAGAATGTCCCCACAAAGATCAGGATGTGCCACTCGACGGAATAGGGAGCGAGCGCACCCGCTCCCCAAAAACACGCCCACGTGATCGCAAACGTCAGAGCCAAGAAGCGAAGGAGCGCCGCCATGCATTCGAAAGATACGATGGCGGGCAAAGATAGTTCCAGATGGATCTAAGAGGATGAGAGCTTCTTGATGGATTCCGCGATCTTTGCACCCGCATCAACTTTCTCGTCACCCTCGATCTCCAGCAGCAACGCTGGAACGTGCGGCGCGGAGCGCAGCAGCTCCATCGCTTCTTTCCAGTCGATAGAGCCATCACCGGGCCAAAGGTGCGAGTCGCGGTCGTGCTGGTTGTCATGCACGTGCGTGGAGCGTACGCGGTCTTTCACGATCCCGAACGCTTGCGCTACCGTGCTCATGATGTGGGCATGGCCGAAGTCAAAGCACACCCCGACGTCATCAAAGTGCGCCGTCTTCAGCAGCTCCATCAGTTTTTCCGGTGTAGCCAGCTCATTCGGGATGTTCTCCACCAGCAACGTCACGCCCAGCGGTTTGGCGAAAGCGCGCAGGTGTTCGAGCGACGACATCGCATTGTCGAACTTGTGTGGGTCGAATGCTTCGCCGCCGCTGCCGACGTGTTGTACCAGGAAGCGGAAGGGCGCGATCTCAGCGACCTCGATGGCGCGCTTGATCTCGTCCATCGACTCGATGCGGCGCCGTTTGTCGACATCCGCAATGTTGAGGCGCGTCGCGTCACTGCGCCAGTCGCCCTCGCCGTGCATCGGCGAATGCATCGAGTGGAACTTGATGCCAGTCGAGGTGAACCAAGCGGCGAGCTCGCGTACATGGGCGCGGTCGTAGTAGTCGAAGTGTCCGCGCGCCCCGAAGATCTCGATGGCTTCGGCGCCCGCGCGGACAAAGCCATCCAGCAACCCCGGATGCAACCGCTGCTTTACGGCGATGTACGTGGAGACGGCTTTCAGCATCCCGAGCAGGATATCAGCGCGGCGCTTTGCGCAGTTGGCGCAAGCGCAGCCAGCCGCCGCCCAGCGCGCTGGGAGCAAGGATGAGCGCAGCCGTGACCTGCGTCCAAATGGCGCCACCGGAGCGCATGGTCATCACGAGCGAACCGACTGCCCCTAGCGCTATGACGACTGCGACCAGCACCGCCGCCACGAGATCTGCACGCCGCGCGATCACCGCGGCAACGTATCCCGCGAGCGACGCGAAGAGGATCCCGTACACCACGCTGAACGTCATGAAGACGGCCGTGCCGGATGCGTGCGGATCCTCACCGGCGAGTTGGAAGAAGAGAACCGCCGAAGCCGCGAAGATGACGTAGCCCGCCACCACCGCGCCGAGCGTGCGCATCAGTAGCCGACAGCGGAGCCAGTGTCGTTGCGGCCGTCACTCGCGCCCAGTCGCTCGCCCGTCTTCAGGTCGATCATGATGCACTCGGCGTCGCCCCAAAGCCCCGTGCGCCGGCCGGTCTCGGTGTCGCTGCGACCGGTCTTGATCTTCTGGCCGCGGCCCTCGAGCATGCGTTGCGTGTCGATCGTGATGCCGCGTTCCAGGCTGAGTTCGTCGGGCAGCCACTGATGGTGGAAGCGCGGCGCATTGACGGCCTGCGCGATGTCCATGCCGAAGTCCACCACGTTCATCAGGATATTCGCCACCGTGGTGATGATGGTCGGCCCTCCCGGCGAACCGAGCAGGAGAAAGAGCTTGCCCTCTTTGAGCACGATGGTCGGCGTCATCGCCGAGAGCGGGCGCTTATTCGCACCCACCGCGTTCGCCGGCCCCTGGATCAGGCCGTACATGTTCGGCACGCCGACTTTCGCCGCGAAGTCGTCCATCTCGTCGTTCAACAGGAAGCCGAGGCCGGGAACCGTGACATAAGAACCGTAGCCGCCGTTCAACGTGGTCGTGACGGCAACGGCGTTGCCCGCGGGGTCGACCACCGAATAGTGCGTTGTCTCTTCCTTCTCGCGCGCCGGCGCGATCGAGGCGGTACCCATGGCTTCCGCCAATCGGTCGAGGTCGCTGAAGGCCGAGGGGCGCTTCAACGTCTGGCTCAGGGTGGCGCGCGGCTCGATGGATTCGCGCCACGCCACACCGTACTTCTTGTCGATGAGCTGCGCGACCGGCACCTTGCTGAAATCGGGATCGCCCATGAACTCGGCGCGGTCGAAGAACGCGCGGCGATACGATTCCGTGATCAGGTGGATGGCTTCCGCGGAATCTACCCCCATCTTCGCGATGTCGTAACCCTCGAGGATGTTCAGCGTTTCGATCAGCGCCGTCCCGCCCGACGAAGGCGGCGGCGCGCTGATGATCTCGAGACCGCGATAGGTGCCGCGTACCGGCGCGCGGTCCTTCACGTCGTAGTTCGCCAGGTCTTCCGCCGTGACGATGCCGCCGCCCGCCTGTACGGCCGCGGCGATCTGCTGCGCCATCTTGCCCTTGTAGAACTCATCGGGGTTCTTGGCGATGCGCTGTAACGTCTTCGCCAGCTCAGGCTGTTTGAACGTATCGCCGGGCTGGTAGTAGTTGCCGTCGCGCTGGAAGACACGCTTCGATTCTGGGAATTCGGCGAGGTGCTTCGCCTTGAGCGAGGTCGCGTCGCCGTAGCTCAGCGCAAAGCCTTGCTTCGCCAGGCGGATCGCCGGCTCCATCACGCGCTTCAGCGGCAACTTACCCCAGTGCTGCTGGGCGTACACCATGCCCTTCACCGACCCGGGCACGCCGATGGCCTTGTAACCGATGACGCTCAGGTCCTTGATGACCTTGCCGTCGGCGTCCCAGTACATCGATTCGGTCGCCTTACCGGGCGCCTTTTCGCGATAGTCGAGGAAGTGCGTCGTGCCGTCGGCCGCGCGGAACAGCATGAAGCCGCCGCCGCCGATGTTCCCGGCCGAAGGATGTACGACGGCGAGCGCAAAGCCGGTGGCGACCGCAGCGTCTACGGCGTTGCCGCCGGCGCGCATGATCTCTACTCCGGCTTTCGAGGCGTAGTCATTCACGCTGACGACCATCGCCTGCTTGGCGTGCACGGGCCGCAAGCCCGCGGCGTGGACGAAGGTCGAGAGCGCGATGAAGACAAATGCGGTGCGGCGAAAAGTCTTCATGGTCACGTAGAGATTATTGCAGGTCGAAACAGCGCGTCAACGTCGCTTATGCGCTGTCTTCTTCCGCGTTTTGGCCGGCGCCGCCTTCTTCTTCCGGGAAAGTTTGGACGCGACCTCGTCATATGATTCGCGTAGCAGCGTGCGCATTTCCGCCGGCTCGACCGTATCGAGCCGAGCGAGCGTGATCCAGCCGTAGCGTCCTACGTACGCGGCACGCGCGATGCCCTCGACTTCGAGCAGCTCAGCCAGCCGCGCGGGCGCCGCCTTCAGCGTCATGCCGCCCGCGATGCCTTCGTCGGGCGTGGTGACCGCGAACATCTTCCCGCCGATGCAGAAGCAGAGGTGGTTCTCCCATTTGATGTCTTCCGTCGCATCCGGCAGCGCCAGGCAGAACGCGCGGATTTGTTCCAGGGTCATAAGAGCCGGTTAGTCTATCAGTCGATGACTCAGCCGCTGCTCGTCGCTGACCGACTGAAAGACTGACAACTCACCGACTAAACCGGCTGCATCAACGTCGCCTTGCTGTAGCACAGCGTGAAGCCCAGCCGTTCGGCGTTGCGCTGCGACGTGGTCCCGCCCTGCGTCACGATGCAGGCCAGGTCGATACCGACCTCGGCAGCGACGTGCAGTCGCGTCTTGAGCATCGCGGTCTGGATGCCGCGCCCACGGAACTGTGGCAGCGTGCTCGTACCGGAGAGCGCGATGACGTTGAACTTGCGGATCAGCATCGCGCTCGCGCCCGCAACCGCCTGTCCGTCGATGAAAGCGATGTAGCTGACGACGTCCGGACAACGCAGCACCGGCGTCATGATGTCGGTGAGCTGCGGCGCGAACTCCGGGACAGCCGTCGCAAAGCCGCGGCCGACGACGTCAGCCCACAGCGCGGCTTCCTCCGGCCGCGTGCGGCGGATCTCGATGCCCGGCGGCTGCTCGGCTGCGAAGTCACCGCGCTGGATGCGCCGGGCCAGCACGTTGTTCAGTTCCTCCATCAGGTATTTGCGCCCGCGCAATAATGGGATCAGCTCAGGTGTGCTCATCGGACACACGTCGATCTTCGCGGGAGCGTTCCTTGCTTTATAGAACTGCTCGATCGTGTCGATCTGCCCGCCGCTCACCGCTTCGCCGACACCGAAGCCCGTGACGCGCCCGATCGGCGAATTCGGCCCGGCGAACGTCATGTGCCCATCGCCAATGGGCGCCACCGCCGCCCCGATCTGCGGCCGCAACTGAGCCAGCGCTTCGCAGTACTGCACTTGCGGGATCTCTTCGCACGCCTCCAAACGGCGCGCCAATGCCACATCCAGGAATCGCATTCCGGTTCTCCTCAAAGGATGAAAGACCGAGAAATACCTGCGCGCTTGACCACGCGCGTGCCGAGGAGCGGCCGGGTTAGCGGATGGCGGTCAGAGGCAGTACCGCGAGCAATGTAGCACGGGCTTTGGAGGATCGCTAGGCGCGGCCGCTGTTGGGCGCCTCGCCGAGCGTGACCTTTATGTTCAGCTTCTGCTTGCCTCGATAAATGGTGAAGGTCGCCGTGTCGCCGGCGTGGTGCTGGTTCATGATGCGCGCGATGTCCTGCTGCTCGCTGACGTCTTCCTCGTCGATGGCCACAATTAGGTCGCCGCCGGTGAGGATCGGCGAATTGCCCAGGTAAGCGCGCTGCGAGCCGCCATACAGTCCTGCGCGCTCCGCCGCTCCGCCGGGCACGAGCTGCATGATGAGCAGGCCGTTGTCTGCGGGAAGCCCCATCTGCTGCGCCAGCTCCGGACCGATCGGCAGCACCGAGCGGATGCCGTGCGACGGCCGCCGCACCCGCCCGAACTTGTTGAAGTCGTCGAGCATCGCCTTGGCGGTATTGATCGGGATGGCAAAGCCGATACCGGCACTCTGGTTCGCACCGCCGGTAGCGATCATGGTGTTGATGCCGATCACCTCGCCGTGCATGTTCAGCAGCGGCCCACCGGAATTACCGGGATTGATCGCGGCGTCCGTCTGGATCGCTTCGTCAATGATGGCGCCCGCCGGCGTCTCGATCGGACGGAACGAGCTGATGATGCCGCGCGACATCGTGCCGCTCAGCCCGAACGGATTGCCGATGGCGTACACCTTCTGGCCGACGACGACGTGGCTGGAGTCCGCCATGGTCACCGTTGGCAGGTCGCGCGCTGGGATCTGGATGAGCGCAAGGTCGTGTGCCGGATCGCGCACCAGCACTTGGGCGGTGAACTTGCGTTTGCTCTTGTAAAGCGTCACGTCCACTTGCTGCGCATTCTCGATCACGTGGTAGTTGGTCAGGATGTGGCCCTGCTTGTCGATCAGGAAGCCCGAGCCCTGGCCTTCAGCCGGCGTGAGTCCGTAGAAAAAGTTGAACTGCATCACCTGCGAGGTGACGTTCACCACCGCCGGCGCGACGCGCTGATACACGTCGACGTTGTTCTGCTCTTCGGCGTCCAGGCGGTCGGGCGCTGCCGCCTGCGAGAGCTGCACCGTGGCGGGGCGCGTGACCCAGGAAGCGCTGCGCACGAGTTCCGGCGCGTGACGAGAATTCGTCGCGAAATAGAAGGCGGCCACGAAGGCCACAGCGAAGATAAGAGGTCGAAATCGCATATTGAGTGGTCAGTCAGGAGAACGCAGCCAAGCTGCGCCTTTTCCTCTGAGTATTATGGACGATGCCAGGCTTCGCGCGTAAGCAGCGGCGTCAGGCGGCCAGAGCCAGTAGTTGCTGCCAGACCTTCTCCACCTGCCGTTCCGCTTCGGCCAGTGGGCCTGAGTTATCGATGACGAAGTCTGCCGCCGCGACTTTCTTTTCGTCGGGCCATTGCGCCGCGGACCGCCGCTCGACCTCCGCGCGCGCCGCGTCCACGCTGATCCGCAGCCGCTGCGCGTAACGCTCGGCCTTCTGCTCGAGGCGGCACGTGATCGTGATCAGCTTGTCGAAGTGATCGCGCACGCCCGCTTCCAGGATCAACGCCGCCTCGATGATCGCGACCCTATTCGGATGGTTGCGCTCGATCTCGGCCAGCCATTCATCCTGCCGCGCAATGACCGCCGGATGCACGATGGCGTTCAACTCGGCGATGCGCGAGCCGCCGGGGGCGTTGAACGCAGCATCGGCGAGCTTGGAGCGGTCGATCGTGCCGTCCGCGCGCAAGATGCCGGCGCCAAAGCGCCGCACCACCAGCCCGTAGACGCGCTCCCCGGGATTCATCAGCGCGTGCGCCACCTCATCGGCGCGCAGCACATGCGCGCCGCGGCGCTCGAACATCGCCGCGATCGTGGACTTTCCGCAGGCAAAGCCGCCGGGGGGCCCGCGCCGCAGCCGGGGGCCCCCGGCGGGCCCCCTTTGGGTTTGTTGGGGGGGGAGCATGACTCCGGGCCCCCGGCCACGGCTTCGGGTACCCCGCGGCGCAGTGCGGGGGCCTTCCCCGTGTTCGCCATCAGCATCGCGATGGTCAGCGAACCCACGCCGCGGGGCACCGGCGTGAGCGCACCCGCCACTTCAGCGACTTCCGGATGTACATCGCCGACCAGCGTGAAGCCCTTGGTTGCAAATTGTTCCTCGCGCCTCGCGTTGCCGCGGAAGAGGCGCTCGAACTCGGCGCGGTCGGTGACCTTGCACTGACCGACGTCAACCACCGTCGCTCCCGGGCGGACGAAGTCACGCGTGATCATGCCCGCCTTGCCGATCGCGGCCACCAGGATGTCGGCGCCGCGGCACACACCGGGAAGGTCACGCGTCTTCGAGTGGCAGACCGTCACCGTGGCGTTGGCATTGGTCAGCAGCATCGCCATCGGCTTGCCGACGATGTCGCTGCGCCCCACGACGACCGCATTTTGACCTTCGATCTTAATGTTGTAACGCCGCAGGATCTCCATGCAGCCCGCCGGCGTGCACGGAACGAGCCCGGGCCGCTGCGTCGAGAGCCGGCCGACGTTCATGGGATGGAAGCCATCCACGTCCTTGTCGGGCGAGACGGCCAGCAGCACCTGCTTCGCGTCCACCTGTGACGGCAGCGGCAACTGCACCAGGATGCCGTCGATGTCGTCGCGCGCGTTCAGTTCCGAAACGACTCGCAGCATGTCGGCGGTTGAGACGGATTCCGTCGGCGTAATCTTCTCGCTGAAGACCCCCGTTTCGGCGCACGCCTTGATCTTGCCGTTGACGTAGATCTCCGACGCAGGATTGCGGCCGACCAGCACCGCCGCGAGCCCCGGACGCAAGCCCTGTTCGGTCAGTTCGCGCACGCGTGCCGCGACTTCAGCGCGGATGGCAGCAGCCGTCTTGGTCCCATCGAGAACGGTGGCGGACATGCGGCGATTCTACCCAAATGCAAAATGAAAAATGCAAAATGAAAGATCGCGCGCCCATTTTGCATTCTTCATTTTGCATTTTGCATTCGACCTACCATGGCGCTCGCTTCCCGCTGGATGCCAGCCTCATCGCCGAAGCCTCGCAACCAGTGCATCTCCGGCTCGCGCCGGAACCATGTCATCTGTCGCTTGGCGTAATTGCGATGTCCCTGCTGCGCCGCCGTGATGGCGGCAGCCAGCGTTAGCTCGCCGCGCAAGTGCTGCACTGCCTGCGCGTAGCCGAGAGATTCGAGCGCCCACGCCGAATCGTCATAGCGCTCCAGCAATGCCCGCGTCTCGGCAATGAGCCCCGCATCGAACATCGCCTGCGCCCGCTCGTTGATGCGTTCGTAGAGCGCGACGCGCTCGGGATCGAGCCCGAGGCGCAGCACGCGGAATCCGGTGAGCGCGTCGCGCCCTTGCCCATGCAGCTCGCTGATGCGGGCCCGAGCCGCCAGGCAGACCTCGATCGCACGGATAAGCTTCGGCTGGTCGTTAGCGTGAATGCGCGCGGCAGCCGCGGGATCAAGGCGCGTCAGCAGGCGATGCAGCCACGCGGGACCCTTTGCGCTCGCGCTCTCCCGCAACCGGGTGCGCAGCTCCTCCGAGCGCGGCGGACCGGGGAAGAGGCCACCGAGCAGCGCGCGCAAGTACAGTCCGGTCCCGCCGACAACGATCGGCAGCTTGCCGCGATCTCGGATGTCCGCCAGCGCCGCCCGCGCTCGCCGCGCGTAGTCGCCCGCGTTGACGTGTTCGCTGGGTTCGGCGACGTCGAGCAGATGGTGCGGCACGCGCTCGCGCTCGGCGCGTGAGGGCTTGGCGGTGCCGATCTCGAACTCGCGGTAGAGCGCGACCGAATCGCAACTGACGATCTCGCCGCCGAAACGCTCGGCGAGCGCGATCGCGTGCGTCGTCTTGCCGCTAGCGGTCGGGCCGGCTATCGCGACCAGCAGTGGGTCGCTCATCGTGCGCCCCACGGAATGGCGCGCCAGAAGCGCACCACGACCAGCGCCAGGATCAGCAGCGCGATAACAATGACGCCGAGCGCGTTTTGTCGGGGATGAGACAAGAGACTCAGTACTCGGTACTCACTGCAAGTCGTTCTTGTCGGGATTGTAGAAGAAGTGGCAGCGCAGCAAGATGTACTCGCCGCCGAACTCCTTCGGCAGCGGCGGCAGCGGATGCGATGACGTGATGGCGGAGCCGGCAGCCTCATCCAGCGGGCGGTCGCCGCTGGAGAGCACCATCTGCGCTTCCTTGATGCTCCCGTCGCGCATGATCATGAACTGGATGGCAACGTGCCCCTTGGCGTACGGCGGCTGCATGGCGCGCAGCGGCATCACGTCATACCAGTGCCCTTGCACCACGATGCGCAGGCGCTCCAGATAGCGGGAGAAGTCCACGCCCATCGTGTCGCTCAGGATCTCGGTGCCGCTGGCGATCTTCCCGTTTGAGCGTGGGATCGAGCCGTAATCTCCCGCAGCGCCACCGCCCCCGCGGGCCATCGCGGCGCCCTGCACTGCTTCCTGCAGCTGCGAGGTCGCCGACTTCATCGCGAACAAGTTGCCCGAACGCACCGGCGGTATCGGCGTCTGCAACTGCGCGGTGTTGTTCGTCGGCTGCGGTGGCTTCGGTGCCTGCGGTTGCTCGCCTTGGGCGCTCTGCGCCACCTGCTGCTGCGGGGATGGCGGTTGCGGCGACGGCGTTCCCGGCGCGCCCGGAGCGCCCGGCCGCGTCGGACTGATCAAGCGTTGCAGCTCCTTCGGGTCGAGCACCGGCGAACGCGACTGCGCAATGCGGTTCTTGTCGGAGATGATGTTCGTCTTCGGCGTTGCCACCGGTGGCTGCGCGTCCTTCGGCATCGAGAGATACGTGAGCTGCCGGTCACGCAGCAGCTCTGCGGGCGTAGTGAGGACGATCGCTCGCGGCGAGGGCATCCACTTCGGCGAAGTCAGCAGCAGGATGATAGCGACCGCGTGTGTCGTTACCGACATCCAGAAGGCCTCGCGCTGGCGCGACCGTGCCAGGTCGTCCTGCAACTGGAAGATCAGGTGCGGCACGCTGTGGTCCGACGGATCGAGCTGCTGCTCCATGCCGTCTGTGAACGTGCGGCGGACGGGCTCTTGCAGCGCTTGCGGACTGTCGGAACGAAACAGCATGCTCGACTCCCGCGTAGACACCCTTCCCGGCGCACACTTCGCGGAAGGTAACTATTTTCTCACTAAACGCTACCCGCTGGCTCGGGCAAATCGCCTGGCGAAGCCACACAGCCACCGGCGAAAAGTCTACGTACGCTGCGGATAGAATGCCCGTATCGCATGAGCCTGATTCGCATCGTGCTTGCCAACCTGCGCTTCCCCGGGGGCGCTGAAGAGTCGGTGACTCTGGCGGAGGACGCCATCGCCGACGCCGCGCGGCAACGCGCCGCGATCATCTGCTTCCCCGAATGCTACGTCCCCGGTTATCGCGCTAAAGACAAAGCGGTGCCGCCGCCCGATCCTGCGTTTCTGGAGCGCGCCTGGCAGACAATCGCGACAGCAGCGGCACGGGCGCATGCTGCGGTCGTGCTAGGGACGGAACGCGTCGTAGAAGGCGCCCTGCTGGCAAGTGCGCTGGTGATCGACCGCGACGGCGCGATCCTCGGCTTTCAGGACAAGGTGCAGCTCGATCCCTCCGAGGAAGGCACGTATGGATTCGGGGCCGGACGGCGCACGTTCCACTGTGGCGAGCTGACGTTCGCGATCGCGATCTGTCACGAAGGCTGGCGCTACCCGGAGACGGTGCGCTGGGCTGCGCGACAAGGAGCTCAGTTGGTATTCCATCCGCACTTCCATGAACGCGAGCCGGGTGGCTACGTGCCCACGACCTTCGCGGATCCCGCGAACACCTTCCACGAGAAGGCCCTGCTATGCCGCGCGGCGGAGAACAGCGTGTGGTTCGCCAGCGTGAACGTGGCGAGCGCCAGCTCGCCGACTACTTCAGCGATTGTTCGGCCCGATGGAACGCTGCTCTGCTACCAGCCGTACGGCAAGGAAGGCTTGCTCGTCGCCGATCTCGACTTGCATGAAGCCACGGGAGTGTTGGCGAAGCGCTGCCGGTCTTAGGAACGCGCCGGGCGCATTTTCGCTTGGATACCTGCGCGCTGCGCATGTTCCGCGATCGCTTGCAGGATATCGAGCGCGAGGGCGAGCGCGCGCCGGCCGTCAGCCAGCGTTACTTCAGGCTCGGTGCGATTCCGCACCGCGTTCAGGAACGACCGCAACTCGGCGTGTAGCGGCTCCTCGGTGACCGTCTTTGGTTTCGCGGGCACAATGCGCATGCCCGCCGGCAACGCGATCGGCGGGAACGGCGAGTCGCTGCGCGTCGCGCCTGCCGGCTCGACCGACAGCGAAAACACGTCCTGCCGCGAGTAGTCCACCGAGATGTATTGATGTGGCTGGAAGAAGCGCAGCTTGCGCACCCGCTCCGTGCTCACGCGGCTCGCGGTCAGGTTGGCTACGCAGCCGTTCTCGAATTCGAGCCGCACGTTCGCGATGTCGACTTTATCCGAGAGGATCGTGATGCCGACGGCGCGCACCTCGCGCACCGGCGACATCACCAGCCAGAGCACGATGTCGAGGTCGTGGATCATCAGGTCGAGTACCACGTCCACGTCGAGCGCGCGCGGCGAGAACACGCTCAGCCGGTGTACCTCGAAGAACATCGGCTCCGTGACCAGCGGTAGCGTGGCACGGATGCCCGGATTGAAGCGCTCCAGGTGACCGGCCTGCACTATGCGCCGGTTCTGTTGCGCGAGCGCGATGAGCTCGTCGGCTTCGGCCAGCGTCGTGGCCACGGGCTTTTCCACAAGCGTGTCGACGCCGCTACGCAACAACGCTCGCGCCACCGCAAGATGCGATGCTGTCGGTACCGCCACCGATGCCGCAGTCGGCTTCGCTTGGCTTAACAATTCATCGACAGAAGCGAACACGGCGACTTCAGGACGGCTGATGTCGCCCGCGACGCGGCGCGCTTTCTCCAGGTCCTGATCGACGAGCGCCGCCAGCCGCACCGCCTCACCGGCGCGCTCCAGTTCGTCATAGACGCGCGCGTGGTTGCGGCCGAACGCGCCGCAACCGACGACCGCGACCGAGATGGACTGGTCCGCCAAGCGCTAGGACTGTAGCAGCGCGGCTGCTGCCGAATCAAAACTCAGTCGGTGCGCGACGCTCCCGCGGCCGGCTGCGTCATCGCGCCGAAGTAGTACAGCGAGTTGAAGAACA
>CAYWSH010000009.1:45560-48867 GCA_964460655.1 uncultured Terriglobales bacterium
GCGGCCGCTCCCGGCTGCCGGCGCGCATGACCGTTCACGATCCCGTTCACGCTCTCGTCCGGGATCACGATCACGTCGTAACGCGACGCCAGGTCGCCGGCGCGCACGTCCTTGTCATACAACCGGTCGAACTTGAACTCGAACTGCTCGAGCAGCCAGCGCGTCCAGCCTTCGTCCATGCTCGCCTGGTAGCTCACGTAGATGCCGATGCGCGGCGCCTTCAGCGGCGTCGCATCGCTCAGCGGCAGGTCGGTGCCAGCCATGACGACGCCAAGAGGCGTCACCTGTGCCGCTGCGCCCGGAGTGCGGACAACGAACGTCCCTGCCGGGAAGTCGAGACCGTGGTCCTTGATCGCACTACGCAGGCGCGCCACCGGAACGCCAGCTTTGAGCAGCCGATTCACCGCAAGAAAGGCGTTGTTGGAATCGCTGCGGATCAGGAATGCCTTCGCTTTGGCTTCAAACTTCGCCGCGGGCAGCTCGACCTTGTCGATCTTTTCCAGCTCCGCCTGGAACGGACGCTCGATCTGCACGGCGTTCACGCCCATCAGCAACGGCAATGTCTGCGCGGTCACGTCGTACGGCCGCTTCGGGGGTCCGCCGGGATACTCGCGCAGGTCGGGATAATGCTGGCGTTCGAGCAGCGTCTTGGCGTAGCTACCGTAGGGTTGCGCGAGCTGGATGACGTACGAGCCGGCGCTGTACGGCGCACCATCGGCAGTGAAGTCCGTTTTCGCGCGCTGCACTTCCACCATACCGAAGCGCAGCGTGTTGAGCATCTTCACCGCGGCCGCAGGATCCTTCTGGTCGGCCGGGATCACGAACGCGTACGGCCCGCCGCTGCGCTCCACCTGGTGTTTGCCCAGCCGATAGAAATTGCGCACGTACTGCAGGCGGTTCTGCGCGACGTGATGCAGCACCTGTTCGTAAGCGATCAGCTGGTAGTCCACGATGTCGCGCAAGTGCCACTCGCCGCCCTTCCACGGATCGGGGAAATTCCACGTCGCGCGCTGCGCGTTGTAGCCGAGCGCGTTGGTATCGAGGTCCTGGAAGCGGACGCGCGTGGGCGTCGCGAGGCGCGCCGACGCCGACTCCGTCAGGATGCGCAGCCCGCCGTGATACGCCTGGTAATGTCGCGCCGGGCTCCAGAAGTCGTACATCGCGTTGACCGCGATGCCGCTCTTGCCGGCTGACGCCAGCGCCGACGCCACGCTCGTCCCCAACGCATTCGTCTCCTCGACCAGCAGCGGATCAACGTTCGGGTCGATGGGATCGAGGAACGGCGGCACGAAGATGCGCGCCGCGTTCGCGCCCATCTGGTGGACGTCGTAAACGACCTCGGGATGCCACACATTGTGCAGCTTCGAAACCGTCAGCTGTGATTCCACCTGCGTGAACATGTACCAGTCGCGGTTGTCGTCGTGCCCCACGTAGTGGTGATACAGCTCCACCGGCCCTGAACCTTCGTACGGCGTGCCGAGGTACTTGCGATACCACTTCACCACCATGTCCTGCCCGTCGGGATTGAGCGACGGCACCAGCAGATAAATGACGTTGTTCAGGATCTCGCGATGCTCCGGCGTGTCTTCGGTCAACAGCTTGTAGACATACTCCAGCGCGGTCTGCGTGGACGCGACCTCGGTCGAGTGCACCGTGCACGTCATCAGGACGACCGCGCGGCCTTCCTGCGCCAGCTTTTCCGCGTCGGCTTCCGACAGCCCGCGTGGATCGGCGAGCCGCTGCTGGATCTCGAGATACCGTGGCAGCTTCTGCATGTTTTCCGCCGACGTGATCGTCAGCGCGACGAATGGCTTCCCCAGCGTGCTCTTGCCGAGCTCTTCGAAGTGCACGCGCGCCGGATCTGCCGCCGCCACCCTGCGGAAGTAGTTCGTTACCTGGTCCCAATCGGCCATCTTGCGATCTTCGCCGACACGAAAACCAAGCTGCGATTCCGGTGTAGGTATCTGCGCGAAGGAGAGAGAGGACAAGAAGAAGAGAGCAGCGAGGGTGCGTCGCATGGATGAGTTCCTGGGTCGCGGAAGTGTGACGGAGGAATCTGCCTGCGCGCAGGCGGGATGTCAAGAGCGCATAGACAAAGCCCGGCCGAGTGCGGCCGGGCTTCGCGGTCTGAGTGCGATCCTGCTTATTGGCCGAGCGCCTTGTCCAGCATCTCGCTGGCGACCTCGGCGGGCTTCTTCGTGTCTGGGATGGTCCACTTCACCTTGCCGGCAACGATCTCTTCGCGCGCGATGCGGCAGGGCTTGCGCGAGTTCACTTCCACCATCGGCTTCGCTCCCGCCTGGATCTGGCGCGCACGCCGCGCTGCCACCAAGATGTAGCGATAGTTGCTGTCGAACCCTTCCATCAGCTTGATCGTGTTTCTCACTGCACCACCTCGACTAGCTTTCTGCCGCGCTCAATCCGAACGAACGCAGCGTCCCCTGGATACGTGCCTGGGCGTTGCGGCGCAGGCTCCGTTCGGCCGACTCGAGCAATCTCTCTTCCGCCGGGCTGGGCACGCGACCGGAGCGCTTTACGCGCTCTCCGAGTACCACAGCCTTCAGATCGTCGATGGATTGCTCCAGGCGGTCGTTCACAAGAATATAGTCGTAATTCCGCCAGTTCTCAATCTCCTTCGTTGCCGTCAGCAATCTACGGCGAATCACTGACTCGTCGCCTACGCCTTCCGCCTCAGATCTGCGACGCAAACGGCGTTCCAGTTCATCGCGCGACGGCGGCAGCACGAAGATGCTGACCGCGCGCGGGAGTCTCTGCTTGATCTGCGCCGCGCCCTGGACGTCGATATCAAGCAGCAGGTCGCGGCTCTTCGCCTCCGCTTCGCTGACGAAGCGCCGTGCTGTGCCGTAGTAGTTGCCGAAGACTTCGGCGTGTTCCAGCAGCTCGCCGGCTGTGATCATCTGCTCGAACTGCTCGCGGCTGACGAAGAAGTACTCGTGCCCGTTCTGCTCCGAGCCCCGCGGCGCCCGCGTGGTATAGGAGATGGAAAAATCGAGGTTGGTGATCGCCTGGCGGATCTGCGCCACCAGCGTGGACTTCCCCGAGCCCGATGGGGCAGAGATGATGTAGACGATGCTCACTCGACGTTCTGCGCCTGCTCGCGCGCCTTCTCGATCTGCGATTTCATATCGAGGCCGAGTTCGGTAAGCCGCAGCGCCTCGCCCACGACGCCCGAGGTCTTTGACAACATCGTGTTGGCCTCGCGGTTCATCTCCTGCAGCAGGAAATCGAGCTTCTTGCCGATCTCGGCGCCGCCCTTGAGCAGGCCGAGGAAGTGGTCGATGTGCGT
>CAYWSH010000010.1:0-5442 GCA_964460655.1 uncultured Terriglobales bacterium
TGCCCACTGGCTGCCAGGATTACTACCCGGCGCTCTACGGCGGCGTGAGCGCCATCCACCTCGAGCCCGACGGCATCCACCGCGAAGCCGTGCGCGTGGCGCCAGAAGAGATCGAAGCGCGCTTCCTGCTCGCGTACACGGGAGCGCCGCGGCAGTCGGGCATCAACAACTGGGAGGTATTCAAGGCGCACATCAACGGCTCGCGGCGCGTCTTCCGTAATTTCGAGCAGATCGGTGAGATCGCGCGCGGCATGCACGACGCACTCAACCACGGCGCGTGGGACGACGTAGCCCGTCTGCTGCGCGCCGAATGGAAGCTGCGGCGTACCAACGCGCCCGGCATCACCACGCCACTCATTGACAAGCTGGTGCGCACCGCCGAGCGCCATGGCGGACGCGCTGCGAAGGTCTGCGGTGCCGGCGGTGGCGGCTGCGTCGTTTTCTTCGTCGAGCCCGACGCGCAACACCGCGTTGCGCAAGCGCTGCAAGACGCCGGCGCGCAGATGCTGCCGTGCCGCGTGGCGCGCGACGGGGTCACCGTGGTCGAGGCGCGGCATTGACTCCCGATGCCCGCACCCGCTTGCAGGCCGGCGGACGCTTCCTGCTCGGCCTGCTCGTCGTCTTCATCTGCGAACTCATCGGCGAGAGCATGGGTGATTTCGTGCCTGGGCAGCGCGTGCTCGTGGCCCAGGTCGTCGCGCACGGCGCCGTCCTCCTGCTGTTGCTGGCGGCTTCGGCGTTGCTCGTCATGGGCGTGGACAAGAGCTACGAGCCCCCGCTGGCGGCGATCGGCCTGGGGCTAGAGGCACATCCACTCCGAGCGGCTGCCGTGGGCGCCGCGATAGGTGGCGCCATGGCGACGTTATGCGTCGTCGTGATCGCGGTCACAGGCAAGCTGAGTCTCACGCTCAGCGTGACGCCACGCACGCTGTTGCGCGCAGGCGCCGTGCTGGTGCTCGTCATCCTCGCGGCCATGTCGGAAGAGATCTCATTCCATGGCTATCCCTTCCAGCGGCTGATCGAAGCGATCGGCGGAGCCGGCGCGATCGTGGTCACGAGTCTTCTTTTCGGCACGGCCCACATGATCAACCCGCACGCTACGGCGTGGAGCGTTACCAATACGGTCCTGTTCGGCGCGCTCATGGGTCTGGCGTATCTGCGCACGCGGCAGTTGTGGCTGCCCATCGGCATCCACGCCGGCTGGAACTGGTTCCTTGGCTTCGCCTTCGGCCTGCCGCTCAGCGGCTTCACGATCTTTGCTGCGGTGGTGAAGGGGACCGCGGAAGGTCCGGCGACGCTCACCGGAGGCAGCTATGGCGTCGAGGGCGGGGCGCTAGCGACGGTGGCCAGCCTTGCCGGCATGGTCGCGGTGTGGCGCGTGACGCACTCCGGCGCCCTGGTCATGGTCGCCGCGCCTTCCGCAGAGGCCGCATCTAACCAGGAAGCGGGCGTATAATCGCTCCAGCAAGCAGTCAGCCCATGCTTCTGTATCGCAGTCTCGCGAAATCGGCGCTGGTGGCCGCATTGTGCGTGTTCGCCGCCGCGCAACAGCCCGCCGAGAAGAAAGACAAAGACAAAAACAAGAACGAGGACAAGAGCTCGACGCCGATCACCGTGGTCCCGTCCACGGGCGAGACGGACGCCGACAAGATCACCACGCTCAATCCCAAGGAAGCAGAAGAAGCCGCCAAGGCTGCGGCGGCGATGGTCGCCGCCGAGCGCGACATCATGGCGAGTGCCAAGCCGCTGCGCGAGCCCACCAGGATGGCGCTCATCCGCGGGCTCAACGCCGAGTTCATCTACCTGCGCCGCACTTTTCCGATCACGAAAGATGGATTGACGCTGAAGCACGGCGTCCTCAAACCGGAAGGCGCCGAGCTGCGCAAGATGATTGCCGAACACGGCGCTGCTGGCCGCCCCGGCGACAAGGGCCAGATCAGCGATGTCCAGTTCAAAGGCAACTCGGTGATCTTCGAACTGAACGGTGGCGGGAAGAAGAAAGTCCACTGGTACCAGCGTATCCAGGTCGGCGGCGCGGGCGGCATGACGCCTATCGCCGAGCAGCCTGACGGCAGCATGCCCCACGGGTCGATCCTCACGCTCGAGTTCGACAAATTCGTCCCCGACGTCACCGTCGATCAGATGAAGCAGCTCCTGATGCCGGTGTTCGATTTCAGTTCGCGCACCGCGCTCAAGTCATACACCGACACGCTCCCGCCGAAGGTGAAGCAGGCCATCGAGAGCCACGAAGTGTTGGTCGGGATGAATCACGAGATGGTGACGGTGGCGAAGGGCCGGCCTCAGAACCGCATCCGCGAGCGCGACGAGAATAACAACGAGTTCGAGGAATGGGTCTACGGCACGCCGCCGCAGCAGGTGGATTTCATCCGCTTCGTGAAGGATGAGGTCGTGCAAGTGAAGACGATGACGGTGGACGGCAAGCGCCTCGTCAAGACCGAGAAAGAAGTGGATGTGGCCGCCATCCTGCATCCGCCGATTCCCGTCGAGCCCACCGATGCGCAGCCGGCCGCGGACACCGGCAGCGATCCGAACAAAACCGCCGCCAACAAGAAGCCGTCGTTGCGGCGTCCGGGAGAAGCGGCGCCCGACCCGGGTGTTGCTGCCGCGCCGGCAGATCCCGCGCATCCGCGCGATCCCAAAACACGGCCGGGTCAGCCCGTGCCCGATGATGCCCCCGGTGCACCGCCGCGGCCGCCGCTTTGATCCGTTCACGGTTGGCGTTTGTTCTCGCCGGCTTTTACACTCTAGCTGATGAAGATCGCGCTGGGCCAGATCAATCCCACCGTCGGGGATTTCAGCGGGAACGCAGCCAAGATCGTCGAGTATTCCCGCCGCGCTCGGGCGGGCGGGGCGGGACTGATCGTCTTCTCCGAGCTCTGCCTGTGCGGCTATCCCCCCGGCGATCTCGTCGAAAAACAATCGTTCGTTGATAAGAACCAGCAGGCACTCGCGCAAGTGGCCCGCGATACCGACGGCATCGCCGTGATCTGCGGCGTCGCCACCCCGGCGCACGCCGATACCGGCAAGCGCGTGATGAACTCCGCCGCGCTGCTGCGCGACGGCAAGGTGGCGTTCATCCAGTCGAAGCGTTTGTTGCCCACCTACGATGTCTTCGATGAGAGTCGCAACTTCGCCCCGGCGGCGCGGCAGGAAGTGCTGCCTTTCTGCGGCAAGCAGATGGCGCTCACCATCTGCGAAGACGCGTGGAATGACAAACACTTCTGGAGCCGTCCACTCTACGGTGTCGACCCGGTAGAGGAACTCGTGGGCGCGGGCGCGAATTTTCTGCTGAACATCTCGGCGTCGCCGTTCTACGTCGGCAAGCCGGCGCTGCGCCTCGGCATGATGGCGGCGATCGCGCAGCGGCACAAAGTCCCGGTGGTGCTGGTGAATCAGGTCGGTGGCAACGACCAGCTCGTGTTCGACGGCTCGAGCGTGGTGCTCGCGCCCGACGGCCACACCGTGGCGCAGGCGCGCTCCTTCCAGGAAGACCTCGTCTATTTCGATCCGAACACGCTCACCGGCGACATTCATGAACAACTGGAAGGCGCCGAGGCAACGGCTTATGCGGCGCTGGTTTTGGGGACGCGCGATTACGTGCACAAGTGCGGCTTCCGGCGCGTGATCATCGGCTTGAGCGGCGGCATTGATTCCGCCCTGACGGCGGCCATCGCGGTGGATGCGCTCGGCGCCGAGAACGTTATCGGCATCAGCATGCCGAGCCCGTATTCGTCGCGCGGCTCCATCGACGACGCGCGCGCCCTGGCGGCGAACCTCGGCACCCGCTTTGAGGTGATCCGCATCAGCGAGGCCTTCGACTCGTTCCGCAAGGCGCTGGCGCCCGTCTTCGCCGGACGCGAAGAAGACGTGACCGAAGAGAACCTGCAATCGCGCATCCGCGGCACGCTGCTGATGGCGATGTCCAACAAATTCGGCGCGCTCGTGCTCAGCACCGGGAACAAGTCGGAGCTCGGTGTCGGCTACTGCACGCTGTATGGCGACATGGTCGGAGGCCTGGCCGTCATCTCCGACGTGCCCAAGACGATGGTCTATCGCCTCAGCCATTTTGTGAACTCGCGCCGGCCGGTGATCCCCAAATCCACGCTGGAGAAGCCACCGTCCGCGGAGCTGCGCCCGAACCAGACCGACCAGGATTCGCTGCCGCCGTACGATGTGCTCGATACCATCCTCGAGGACTACATCGAGGACAATCGCAGCGCGGAGCAGATCGCCACCATGCGCGGCTACGATGCCGGCCTGGTGCGCAACGTCATCCGCATGGTCGAACGCGCCGAGTACAAGCGCCAACAGGCGGCGCCGGGCCTCAAGATCTCGGAGAAAGCCTTTGGTGTGGGGCGCAGGTTCCCCATCGCCGCGCGTTCTGAGGTCTAGGAGCGCCGGTGCTTTGCCGGCTGCGCCGCTGAGGTATTCTTTCCTGATGAAACGAGCGCTCGTCCTCTTGTTCCTTTCTGCACTGGTTGGCGCGCAAACCACCAAGGCACCCGCAAAGGCGGAGCCGGCAGCGGCCAAGCCGGTTGCCGGCGCCAGCCTCCCGTCTACCGACGCGGTGAACGAATTCATGCGTCACATGCTCGGCTGGGACCCGAACACCAAGTGGCAGGTGGGCAGCATCAAGATGACGGAGTCGGGCCTCGTGGAGGCGCTGGTCGGGATCTCCACAGCGCAAGGGCAGCAGACGCTGCGCCTGTTCATCACGCCCGACGGCCAGCATGCGATCAACGGCGACTTGGTGCCGTTTGCCGCCGATCCGTTCGCGCGCGCGCGCGACTTGCTGAGCAAAGGGAATGGCGCGGCGCACGGGCCGGCCGATGCAGCCCTGACGATCGTGGAGTTCGGCGACCTGCAGTGTCCATCGTGCAAGGCGGCGCAGCCGCTGGTGGAAAAGATCCTGGCCGAGAATCCGAACGCGCGCTTCATCTTCCAGAACTATCCGCTGCCGATGCACAACTGGGCGATGAAGGCTGCGTACTGGGCCGATTGCGCCGCGCGCCAGAATGCCGACGCGTTCTGGAAGTGGGTACCGAGCGTTTACGCCCAGCAGGCCGACATCACGCTGGAGACCGTGGACCAGAAGCTCGGTACGCTGCTGGCGACCGCCGGCGGCGATGTCCGCGTGGTGGAAGCTTGCGTAGCCCAGCCCGACACGAAAGCACGCGTCGAGGCTTCCATGCGCCTGGGCGATTCCGTCGAGGTGGGCGGTACCCCTACCTTGTTCTTCAACGGTCGCAAGATCGCCAACGTCTCGGCCACGCCGTACGAAGTGCTCGACAAGATCATCAAGTTCCAGGCACAGAAGTAGTCAGTCAGTCAGTCAGTCAGTCAGTCAGTCAGTCAGTCAGTCAGTCAGTCAGTCAGTCAGTCAGTCAGTCAGTCAGTCAGTCAGTCAGTCAGTCAGTCAGT
>CAYWSH010000010.1:5542-10279 GCA_964460655.1 uncultured Terriglobales bacterium
AGTCAGTCAGTCAGTCAGTCAGTCAGTCAGTCAGTCAGTCAGTCAGTCAGTCAGTACTGCTTTAGCTGACCGACTGAAAGACTGATGGACTGACAGACTGCTTTTCACCGCGCGATCATGATCGGTTCCGCGGCGCCGCGCGGCTGGCTGATGATGCGCGGGGTAATGGAGATGAGCAGCTCGTCGTCCGCGCTCTCCTTGTGCTCGGTGCTGAACAGCCGTCCGGCTGCCGGCAGCTTGCCCAAGCCCGGGATCCCCGTCACGCTGCGCTGTTCGCTGCGCGTCATCGAACCGGCGACAAAGCTCGACTCGCCATTCATCACCGTGATGGTGCCGTTGTAGTTGCGCGTCGAGATCACCGGCACGCCGTTGAACGCTTGCCCGGTCAGCGTCTTGATCTCCATCTCCAGCTTCAGCGTGATGTCGCCGCTGGCGTGGATCTCCGGCGTCGCCTTCAGCGTGACGCCCAGGTTCTCGTAGTTGAACGACGGGAATGGCGCCTGGAAGCTGTTGTTCTGGATGACCTGTGAGATCGCCGCCGTGTTGAAGATGGGCGCGAAGGTCGCATTCAGGATGGGATAGCGGCTGCCCACGGTGAACGTGGCCGCGTTGCCCTGCTGGGCGCGCAGCGTGAGGTGCTCGAGTGTCGCGACCTTGCTCGAGGTCGCCAGCGCGCGCACCGTCGCGGGCGACACGCTGATCGCCATGCGCGTCAGCCCACCGCCGAACGTCGCGAACGGCGTCTTGAAGATCGAGTTCTGCTGGTTCTGCAACTGGCCGAGCAGTCCTTGCAGCGCCTGCGCGTTCGCCTGGTTGATGCCGCCGCTGGAAAAGAGCTGGTTGATCAGGTCCTGGACGTTGCCGCCGCCGGAGAGCGCGAGCGCACCCGCCGTCAGGTTGAACATCTGGAACTGCGTGGGCAGCGCGATGCCCAGGTCGCGTAGCGCCGAATTCGTCACCTCGTAGAAGCGCACGTCGAGCATGACTTGCGGCGGACCCTGCTGCAACTGCTCGAGCCATTGCGCCGCGACGTCGATGGTGCGCTGCGGCGCGCGCAGCGTGATGGCCTGCGCCCCTTGCGCCACCGACATGAAGCGCACGTCGAGCAGCGCGCGAAAGGCGTTGACGATGTCGTTCAGTTGCTCGGGCTTCGTCGCCTCCGGCAGGTAAAACGTCTCGAGCACGAGGCGCTCGTTATCGCGGCGATTGTCGGCGGTATCGGCGAAGACGTGCGCCGAGCGTACGCCGCGCGGCACGACGAAAGTATGAGTCGTCCGTTCCAGCGCTGCCAACACGTCGGCAAAATCGGCGTCGCCGATGTCGAAGTGCATCGGCTTCGACGAGATCGCGGGATCCACGACCACGTCGATGCCGTACGCGCTGAGCACCTGCCGGAGGATGCTGGCGGTGTCGCCACGCAGGTGGAACTCGCGCGGTCCAGGCTTCGGCGCCAGACGATCCGGCAGCGACTCAGCCACGCGCCGTAGCAAGGCCTGCTCCGCCACCGGCCGCGCTTCCAGCTGCTGGTTCTGCGTCGCGGCGAAAGCATTCGTGGGATCGAGCGCGAGGGCGGCGCTGTACTCGGCTTGCGCCTCGACACCGCGCGCTTGCTCCTTGAACCGATTGCCGCGCGAGACGTGGTCGAGCACCAGATTCTGGCGTTCGAGTTCACGCGCGGTAGCGAACTCCACGTTGCGCGGGACGAGTTCGGCAGCCGCGGAGAATGCGGCAAGAGCCTCCGCGCCCTTGCCACCGCGATGCAGCTTCAAGCCGCGCCGAAACAGCTTCTGCGCCTGCCGGAGCGCCGCGGCGCTGACTTCGCATTCTCGGCTGGTCGCCGTGAGGCAAGGCCGCGCTTCGTCGGCGGCAGCGGCGGCTACGGCCAGCAACAGCACAGCGAGGATGCGGGTACTCACGCTTTGAAGACGGCTGCTGGCTCGCGACGTTCCAGTTTCCGCGCTCACGCCGGCTTCTCCGTCAGCATCAAGCGTTGGATGCTGCTGGCGCGGCCCGTTGTGGCATCACACTCGATCACCACCGCGCAGAAGCGCGGATCGCCTTTCGCCGGCTCCCAGCGCGTCGGCATGTTGGTGCGGAAGCGCGCCACCACCAGTTCCTTCTCCACCCCGATCACACTGTCGTACGGACCGGTCATGCCGACGTCGGTGATGTATGCCGTGCCTTTCGGTAGTACGCGCTCGTCTGCTGTGGGGACATGCGTGTGCGTGCCGACCACTGCGGTTGCGCGGCCATCCACGTGCCAGCCGAAGGCGATCTTTTCCGATGTCGCCTCCGCATGCAGGTCGATAACGATGACTTTCGCTTGCGTGGCCGCGATGATCTCATCGGCCACGCGGAACGGGTCGTCGTTATTCGCCATGAAGACGCGGCCCTGCAGATTGATGACGCAGTAGGGCACGCCCGCGCGCGTCTTGCCTTCGTACATCCCCCAGCCGGGCGAGCCGGCGGGAAAATTTGCCGGGCGCAGCACGCGGCGCGGATTGTCCTTGAAGCCGTTGGCGCCGATCTGCAGCCACTCGATCAACTCGCGCTTGTCCCACACGTGGTTGCCGGTGGTGATGACCTCGATGCCGAGGTCGAAAAGGTCGTCGGCGATCGCCGGCGTGATGCCGAAGCCGGCGGCGGCATTCTCGCCGTTGGCCAGCACCAGATCGATGCGCTGCTCTTCGACCACGCGGCGCAGATGATCCTGCACCATGTGGCGCCCCGGCCGGCCAAAGATGTCGCCTATAAAGAGGATGCGCATGCGAAGAGCGAACTCACAATCGTAGCAGGGAAGCAGTCGTCACTGTGCCAACTCGGCCGTCGTCAGGAAATCGTAATTCGCGCTGTGGCTTAGCTGCACGCTGCGCAGGCGCCGCGAATGCACCAGCACGTTGTCGAAATACCAAAGATGGATATACGGCAGGTCCTCGTTCAGGATGGTTTGTACCTCGCGATAGATCGCCGCACGCTTCTGCTGGTCGAGTTCCGTACGGCCACGGTCGATCAGCTCGTCGACCTTCGGGTTGGAATAGAAGCCGCGGTTCGCGCGCTTCGGAGCAAACGACGCCGAGTGGAACACGTGTTCGAAGATGTCTGGATCTTCGTTGCCGCCGATCCAACGCAGTCCCATGAAGATCTGAAAGTTGCCCTTCTGAATATCGGCATACCACGTCGCGAACTCGAACGTCTGCACCTCGAGCTGGATGCCGACCGCGCGCAGTTGCTGCTGCAAGACGCTGGCTACCAGGCGGTTCGATTCCTCGGTGCTCGTCTTCAATACGAGCCGGAAGCGCGTGCCGTTGCGCGCGGGATAGCCCGCTTCGTCCAGCAATCGCCGCGCCTGCGCCGGATCGTATCCATACTGCCGCGCGTCGCCGTTGTACGCCCAGTGTCCCGGCGGGAGAATGCTCGACGCCGGCTCGCACAGGTCGCGCCACAAGAAGTGCAGTAGCGGGCCGCGATCGATCGCATACGCCAGCGCCTGCCGTACTCGCACATCGCGCAGGATGGTGTCGCGCAGGTTCGGCGCCAGGTAGGTATAGATGGTCCCGGGCGCGGTGTCGACGGCGATCTGCGGATCGGAGCGCAGCGTCGCCACCATGTCAGCGGTGAGCGCGTTGATCAGGACATCGGCGCTGCCTTTGCGCAGCTCGAGCGCGCGCGTGGTCGTATCCGGCACCACGTTGAACACCACGCGGTCGATACGCGCGGCGCGCTCCGCGTCCCAATACTGCGGATTGCGCGCGATCACCACGTCCTTGTCCTGCTCCTGACTGGCGAAGCGGAACGGTCCCGTGCCGATGGGCGCGCGCCAGAAGTTTTCGTCGGACCCGTGCGGCACGATACCGATGGCGCCGTCCGACAGGTTCCACAGCAATGTCGCAAAAGCTTCTTTCAGGCGTATGACGACCGTGTAGTCGTCGGGCGCTTCGACGCTCTGCACCAGATGGAACGTCGCGGCCTTCAGGGTGCGCGGCTTGCCGCTCATGATCGAATCGAGCGTCCACTTGACGTCGCGCGCGGTGAGCGCGCGGCCGTCGTGGAAGCGCACCCCATGCCGCAGATGGAAGATGTAGGTGAGCGGATCAGGGATCTCCCAGCGCTCGGCGAGCATCGGTTCCAACTCGAAGTGCTCGTTGCGGCGCAGGAGTGCATCGAACAGCAGCTTGTCGATGCGCTCGGAGTAGGCATCGGTGCCGACGCGCGGGTCGAGGTTCGTGGGGCTCGCCTCGATGATCATCACGACGGTGTGGGGATCGGGGCGATGCGAGCAGCCGAGCAATGCCAAGCAAAGTGTCACGGCGAGATTGCGGAATCGAGGAATTGCGTGATTGCGGAAATGTTGGGCGGCGGGGCCTTTCACTTCCGCAATCACCCGATTCCGCATTTCCGCAATGCTCCTCACGGATAGCTCACCTTGCCGAGCACTACACCCCGCTTCGCTCCCGTCGCCGAAGGAATGTTGCCCGGCATCCGCTGCCATGTCTGGTAAGCCAGCACGGCGAACGCCGCGGCTTCTTTGGCGGCCGAGGGCAGACCGAACTCGTCGGTGGTCTGGATGCGCAGGTTGAAGGGCGCGATCTCGCGCTGCAGCATCGCCATCAGGGTGCGGTTGCGTGCGCCACCGCCGGAGACGAGGTAGTCCCAGTCGTGCCGCCAAGGACTTCCGCGCTTCTTGCGAAAAACGTGGAACCGTAGCGCTATGCCGATCGAGCGGGCGGTAAGGGCAGT
>CAYWSH010000010.1:10379-26772 GCA_964460655.1 uncultured Terriglobales bacterium
AGGTTGCCGATGCCGCCGAGGTTCTGCACGATGCGGCCGCGCGTCGCGTGACGGAACAGCAGATAGTCGAGGAAGGGCACCAGCGGTGCGCCCTTGCCGCCGGCCGCGAGGTCGGCGACACGAAAGTCGCTCACCACCGGGACGCCCAGCGTAGCGGCGATCACGGCGCCTTCGCCCGTCTGCCACGTTGCGTTGATGCGACGGCCGAGGTATGGCGCGGGCTCGCCCTGGTGATAGATGGTCTGCCCGTGGCAGCCAACCAGGTCGAGCTTGTGGCCACGCGCACTTTTCTTCACGGCATCGGCGTACAACTCACCGAGCAGGAAATTCAAGCGGCTCAGATCGGCCACGCTGGCCGCCGGCGCGTTCATCGCGGCGAGAATGGCCGCGCGCACCTTCACGGGAAACGAGAACTCGCGATGCCGGAGCAGGCGAAAGCGGGTTTGGAATCCGCGGCCACGCAGCTCGACCAGTGCGACGTTGATCCCGTCGGCCGACGTTCCGGACATGACGCCTGCAATGAGCATGCGCTAGGAACCAGGAACTAGAAACTAGAAACTTGAAACTTGTTTCTGCACGTCTTCGCGAAAGCGCAGCATGGCCGCGCGCAGGTCCGCTACCGTCTTCTCCGTCGGCTTGGGCGCCTCGCCACGCAACTCGCGCCATTTCTTCTTGGCGCCGCGCACGCGCCGCGCACGCTCGCTGACCAGCTTTGCAAACTTCTTGTCGCGCTCGGCTTTGTGCAGCACCGCGTCGTACGTCCGCCAAACCTGTTCTTCGTTGTGGCACACCAGGAACATGTCCGCGCCGGCGCGCAGCGTGGCGATGGCTGCGTCGCCGATGCCCGTCGCTGCCAGCACGCCACCCATCTCGAGGTCGTCAGCGATCACCAGGTCGCGGTATCCGATCTTTTTGCGCAGGATGTCCTGCATCCATCTCTTCGAGAGAGATGCCGGCAGTTTGTCGCCCGTGACGGCCGGATAATTCGCGTGCGCGACCATGACGAATGCCGCCTCGCGCCGCAGCTCGCGATACGGCACCAGGTCTTCGCGCCACATCGTGTCGAGCTTCTTCCGGACCGACGGCAACTCGTGGTGCGTGTCGAGCGCCGCTTCGCCGAGCCCGGGGAAATGTTTGCCGCATCCGAGGACGCGCGCCTCGCGCAGTCCGCGCAAGAACTCACGCGCGTAGGAAGCCGTCTGCTGTGGGTCAGCCGAGACCACGCGCGTGGTCAGGACTGGCTGCGACGCGGGGAATGCCAGGTCGAACACCGGCGCAAAATCGGTGTTGAAGCCGAGCGCGCGCACCTCGTCACCGATCAGCCGTCCATGGCGGCGAAACAGCTTGCGATTGCCGGTGGCGAAGACCTCGGCCGCAGGCGGCGCGTGCGCGATCACGTCGCGCAAACGGTCTACGGTGCCGCCTTCAAGGTCCACGCAAAGGAAGGGCGTCTCCGTGATGCACGCGCGACACTCGTGCAGCGTCTCCCAGGTCGCGGTCGCGCTGGTCGTCTGCCGCGCGAACAAGATGACGCCGCCCGGCTGGATGGCACGCAGCACCACGCACAGCGGCGACGAGACCTCGGCGCCGGCAAAGCCCATGATGATGAGCTGGCCCACGGCCGCGCGCAGTTCGGTGGGTCGCATAGGGAAAACCTACCACAGCCGCTCGCTCGCATTGCGCGGCCGAGGTGCGACGACGATAATCCCCGCGTGACACCGCGCAAAAGAGCGCCGAAGCCTTATCGCCGGCTCGCCGAGCACCCTGTCGGTGAGCTTGGCCGCGCGCTCGCCAGCAAGGCGCGGCGGCGTCTCGCGGGCAAGGGCACGCTCGAGCCCGTCGCCGACTTCGACGGCTGGACGATCTTCGACCGCGCCGACCTGCACGGCGGCGGCCTCGATTTCGGCCTCGACTTCGCGCGCCTGCTCAAGGACCTCGGAATCGCAAGCGTGCCGCGGCTGTGCGAGTTCTGCGCCGGCCCGGGGTACATCGGTTATTGGCTGCTGCGCCTCGGCCTGTGCGAGCACTTGGTTCTGCTGGAGAAGAATGGGGACGCGACCGCCGCCGCGCGGCGTAGTGCGGAAGAGAACGACATTCAGAGCGTGACGATCTACCAGTCTGACGGCCTGCAGAATATTCCCGCCGCGGAGCGCTGGGACTTGGTCGTCGGCAATCCGCCGCACTTCGCCACCGCAGAAGCAAAACATCCGCCGCTCGTCCTCGATCAAGGCTGGAAGCTGCATCGCGACTTCTATGCCGACGTCCGCCGCTTCCTTGCGCCGGGTGCGCGCGTCATCTTGCAGGAGCACGAGAAGGGCTCATCGCCCGAGATTTTCGCGCCGATGATCGCCGCCGGCGGCGGCCGTCTCGCAGCCGTCAAGGCTGGCCCGAACTTACCTGGATACGACGGTGCGATCTACTACGTCGTCAGCGAGTGGGATTAGTCCAGCTGCTTCTTCAGCTCCGCCAGCAGGTTCATCGCATCGAGTGGCGTCAGTCGATTCAGGTCGGCCTCGCGGAGTGCGTCCACGATCTTCTGCGAGAGCGGCGTGAACATCGTAAGCTGCACCTTCGTTTCTTCCGGCGTGCCTGTGCCCGATTCCAGGTGCGCGGTCACGCGTCGCTCCGTCGATTCGTGCTCGTGCAGCACCTCGCGGGCGCGTTCGATCACCGCTACCGGCAATCCTGCCAGCTTGGCGACATCAATGCCGTAGCTGCGGTCGGCAGCGCCCGGTTCGACCTTGCGCAGAAAGATGACGTTGCCGCCGCTCTCCTTCACGCTGACGCGATAGTTCTGCACGCCGCTCAATCGGCCGGCGAGCTCGGTCAGCTCGTGATAGTGCGTCGCGAACAGCGTGCGCGCGCGCGTGTTGGCGTGCAGGTACTCGATGCAGGCCCAGGCGATGGCGAGTCCGTCGTAGGTCGCGGTGCCGCGGCCGATCTCGTCGAGCAGGATGAGCGACCGCGGCGTTGCGGTGTTCAGGATGCTGGCCGTCTCGGTCATCTCGACCATGAAGGTCGAGCGGCCGCGCGCGAGGTTGTCGCTCGCACCGATGCGCGTGAAGATGCGGTCTACGACTGAAAGGCGAGCGGAGCGAGCAGGAACGAAAGCTCCCATCTGCGCCATGATGCAAATGAGCGCGGCTTGCCGCAGATACGTGGACTTGCCGCCCATGTTCGGGCCGGTGAGCACGACGATGGCGTGTGTGGTCGAATCGAGGAAGAGATCGTTGGGGACAAAGCGCTCGGTGCCGCCGGAGAGCTCCTGCTGCTCCACCACCGGGTGACGCCCGTGCTTGATCTCCATCACTGACGCACTATCACCGCGCACGAACTCCGGCCGCACATAGTCGCGCGCCGCTGCGAGGTGCGCGAATGCCGCGAGCACATCCACCTCGGCGAGCGCGAGACTCGTCTGCCGCAGGCGCTTGGCTTCGGCGGCGATCGCTGCGCGCAACTCAGCGAAGAGCCGGCGCTCGAGCTCGAGCATCTTCTCTTGCGCGTCGAGGATCTTGCTTTCGTACTCTTTCAACTCCGGCGTGGTGAAGCGCTCGGCGTTCACCAGCGTCTGTTTGCGCTCGTAGTCGACGGGCGCGAGGTGCAGGTTGGCCTTAGTGATCTCGATGTAGTAGCCGAACACGCTATTGAACTTGACCTTGAGCGACCCGATGCCGGTGCGCCCGCGCTCACGCTCCTCGATGGCGGCAACGTATTGTTTTGAATTTCGGCTTAACGACCGCAGCTCGTCGAGCGCTGCATCCACGCCTTCGCGGATGACGCCGCCATCGGCGAAGCTGAGCGGTGGCTCGTCGGCGATCGTGGTCTCGATGCGGGCGCGCAGGTCGGCGAGGTCGTCCAGCGCAGCTGTCAATGATCGCAGTCGTTCGGTCGCGAAGCTCCCGAGCGCCGCGCGGACGTTCGGCACGCGGCCGAGCGATGCCGCCAGTGCCAGCACGTCGCGCGGGTTCGCGGTCTCGAGTGTCACGCGGCTGAGCAAGCGCTCCAGGTCCAGAATGCCATCGAGCGCGCGCCGCAATTCCTCGCGCGCCAGCAAGTTTTGCGCGAGGACGCCGACCGCATCGAGCCGCTGGTCGATCTCTGCGACGTCGATCGCCGGGCGCAGCATCAAGGCACGGAGCAGGCGCTTGCCCATCGGCGTGTGGGTGGCGTCGAGGCAGCGGAAGAGCGTGACGCCTTCATCGCCGCCGGCGAAGAGCGGCTCCACGAGTTCCAGGTTGCGTGCCGTGACGGCGTCGAGCAGCAGACAATCCTGGCGCTCGTAGAAGCCGATGCGGTCCACGTGCTGCAGCGCGCCGCGTTGCGTCGCGCGCACATAATGCAGCACCGCGCCGGCGGCGGTCGCGGCGGCGGCGCGCCCGGCGAGTCCAAAGCCTTCCAGCGACAGCACGCCGAAGTGGTTCTCCAAGAGGGGCAGCGCGTAATCGGGTGCGAAGACCCAGTCTTCCAGCGGCGTGTTCGCCCATTGCGGTGCGCCGGTCGTGCCGAACAGCGGCGACGCTTGCTCGAACAGCGGCAGGGAAGAGCCGAAAAGCACTTCTCGCGGACGCAACTGCTGCAGTTCGTCGAAGACGCGCTTGTCGGCCTCGGGACTGGTGAATTCGGTCGCGCGGAACTCGCCGGTCGAGAGGTCGAGCGCTGCAAATCCCACCGCTGCGCCCACGCGCGCGACCGCGGCGAGAAAGTTGTTCTCCTCCGAAGGCAGCGCGATCGCCGCCGTGCCCGGGGTGACGACCCGCGTCACCTCGCGGTGCACCAGTTTCTTCGTCAGCTTCGGGTCCTCCATCTGCTCGCAGATGGCGACCTTGAAGCCTTTGCGGATCAGCTTGGCGATGTAGCCCTCGGCACTGTGATAGGGCACACCGCACATCGGGATGGCGACACCCTTTTCCTTGTTGCGCGAGGTCAGCGTGATCTGCAGTTCGCGCGCGGCCACCACGGCGTCCTCGAAGAACAGCTCGTAGAAGTCGCCCAGGCGGAAGAACAGCAGCGCGTTGGGATGCTGCTTCTTGATGGCGCCGTACTGGCGCATGAGCGGCGTGCCGAACTCGGCGGCGGCTTTGCCGGTGGCTGCGCCGGTGGTGGGCTCGGAGAGGTCGCTCACGCGGCGAGTCTACAACCGACTGCGAAAGTGCGAAACTGCGGAACTGCGAAATTGTGTGGGAAACGCCGGCGAAATCCCGATTTCGCACTTTCGCAGTTCCGCACTCTCTTGTAATTTGTGTCTCGTGGAACTCCGCAAGGACCCCATCACGCGCTCCTGGGTCATCACCGGCGAGCCGGGCGACGCGGCCGTCGAGGACTCGCGGCCGTGCCGCTTCTGCGCGAACGCCACGAACTCGCCGCAAGTCGTCGGCTCGATGCCGGCGGTCGACGGCGGCTCGTGGTCGGCGCGCGCCGTCGTGCATCCCTCGCCCGTATATCGCGTCGAGGGCGACCCGCAGCGTTCCGGGATCGGCCTCTACGACAAGATGCGCACCGTCGGCGCGCACGAGGTGCTGGTCGAGAGCCCGAAACACACGACCCACCTCTGGCAGCTGAACGATGCGGAGATCGCGCAGTTCCTGCGGCTCGCCGGCCAACGCGTCCAGGACCTGAAGCGCGACGGCCGCCTCAAATACATCACCGTTTTCAAGAACCACGGCAAGAGCGCCGGGCAGGAATTCGAGCATCCCACCTCGCAACTGACGGCGACCACGTTCGTTCCGCGGCGGGTGCTCTACGAGCTGCGCGCTTGCCGCGAGTACTTCGCGCAGAAGGAACGCTGCGTTTTCTGCGACATCCTGGCGCAGGAGGAGCGCGAACGCACGCGCATCGTCGAGGTTCGCGGCGATTACATCGCCTGTTGTCCGTATGCGCCGCGCGTCCCTTATGAGACGTGGCTCATGCCGCGCACGCACGAGGCCTCGTTCGAAGCGGCCATCTTGCGCCGCGAGAACCTGCGCGACCTGGCGGCTCTGCTGCGGCGCACGCTGCAACGCATCCTGGCGGTGAGCGAGGCCTTCCATCTCGTGCTGCACACCACCCCCAACACGCAGAACAAATCGAAGCTCCTCGATTACTGGAAGACGATCGAAGACGACTATCACTGGCACATCGAGATCATGCCGGTCGTGCCGGGGCGCTCGCGCTCGTACACCTTCAAGGAGACGTACTACGCCGACGTTACGCCCGAGATCTCGGCCGCGCGGCTGCGCGAGGTGAATCCCAGTGCGTAAAGTCTGGCTGACTCTTGTCGTCCTGGCGATCGCCGCCGGCGCGCAGAACGCGCCGCAGAAGCAGCAGCTCCTCTGGCAGAGACTCGAACAGCAGATCAAGGACGCTGACCGTGAACTCGACGGTGTGCTGGCCGTCGCCGTCACCGATCTGACCAGCGGCCAGAAGCTCGATCATCACGCCGACGAGGTCATGCCGACGGCTTCGACCATCAAGATCGCCGTGCTGGCGGAGCTCTACCGCCAGTCGCAGCAGGGCGGCGCCAAGCTTACGGACCTCTACACCGTGAACGCGGCAGACATGGTCCCCGACAGTCACATCATGGAAGGCCTGACGCCCGGCATCACGCGTGTCACCCTGCGCGACCTGGCGACCATGATGATCGCCGTAAGCGACAACGCCGCCACCAATGTCCTCATCGAGCGCGTTGGCATGGAGAACGTGAACCGCATGCTCGATTCGCTCGGTCTGCACAGCACCCGCCTGCGCCGCAAGATGATGGACTTGCGCGCCGCGCAAGAGGGCCGCGAGAACGTCGCTACACCGCGCGAGATCGACACGCTGCTGGAGACCATCTATCGCGGCAAGCTGCTCAACCCCGAGCTCACCACCGATTTCTTCAAAATGCTGAGCACGCCGAAGAATTCGGTGTTCACACGCGTTCTGCCCGACTCCGTCCGCTTTGCCGACAAGCCCGGCGAGTTGGAAGGCGTGCGCAACGATTGCGGCATCGTTTATGCGACCAAGCGTCCCTTTGCACTCTGCGTCATGACGACTTACGATCGCCGTGAGCGTGACGCCGAAGACGTCATCGGCAAGATCGCGGTCGCTGCGTACAACATGTTCGAGCGGCTGGGACGCGCCTCGGACTACGGTCGCGTCATCTCGCCCGCCAACTCAGGTACGAAGTGAGCGATTCTCTCGTGCCGCAGCGTCGCGGCGCGGCCCGTATGGCCGCCGCGCCGCGTGTTGGAAGCGCCTCGCGGAGGTAACCACGACGCAAATGTCGAGCGGTTTGCAAAACAAAAGACGCGTCAAGACCTACACGTCGCAATCCGGTTACGTCTATCAGTACTACTTCGTCGGCAAGCGTGACGCGCTGCCCGGCTCGCCCGAAGCGCCGGCGCAGGAGTACATCTTCGACGTCACGCCCGACCGCAAGACGACGTATGCCGTCAGCGTCTTCGTGAAGCCCGAGGCACTCTCTGCCTGGGCCGCCCAGCATGGCCGCCCGCTCAACGACGCGGAGCAGTACGCTGCGGCGAAACTTCGCCTGCAGCGGGGATTCGATGAAGTCGAGCGCCTGCGCGAGCGTATGAGCGTGGTCGTGGACGCGAACAACATCGAAGACGTGCTCGCCGACCTCGGTCTAACGTAGCTGTTCGATTCTGAACGGCGGCGTCCGCTGGCGAACAGCGAGCATCACGATTCCCAGCCGCCGCGCTACGAAATCAACAACTTAGAGCGAAGCCAGGCTGGCCCGGGAGTTGCACTCCACCAGGCTGACGAGGTGTGCCAGTGAACACGCTCCTGCACGACGCGCGCTATGGTTTCCGTCTTTTGTTGAAGACGCCCGGAGTCTCCACTTTTGCCGTGCTCGCACTCGCACTCGGCATCGGCGCGACCACGGCCATCTTCACCTTCGTCAATGCGGCGCTGCTGCGGCCGCTGCCGTACCCCGAGTCCCAGCGGCTGGTGGACGTTGACATGACGAAGAAGGGCGTCGAGAGGCGCATGGAATTGGCGTACCCGACGTGGAAGGATCTCCGCGATCAGAACCAGTCGTTCACCGCGCTGGCTGCTTACACGCAGAATTCCGCGATCCTGTATGGCGGAGCCGCGCCGGAGCGCATCTTCGGCGCGTACATCTCCAACAACTTCTTTGCCACCCTCGGCGTGGCGCCTCTCGCCGGCTCGACCATGAGCGCACTGACGGAGGCCGATGCCGAGCATAACGTCGTGCTGGGCGAAACGTTCGCCTCGCGTCAATTCGGCAGCGCGTCGGGCGCCGTCGGCAAACCGCTGCGGCTCGATGACCAGACGTACAACGTGGTCGGCGTCATCCCGCGCAACTTCGAGTTCGCGCCGCTCGGCGCACCGGAGTTCTACATGGGTATCCCGGTATCGCAGAGGTTCGCGCAGCGCCGCAACCTGCATTGGATCTACGGCGTCGGGCGACTGAAGCCGGGCGTTTCGCTGCAGCAGGCGGATGCCGACCTCAATGCCATCGCGGCGCGCCTGGCGCAGCAGTATCCCGACTCCAACGGCGATACCGGCGCCTTCCTGCAGCCGCTGCAGGACCTGATCGCGGGTCAGGTGCGTCCCGTGTTGCTCATCGTCTTCGGCGCCGCGGGCTTGGTGTTGCTGATCGCGTGCGCGAATGTGGCTAACGTCCTGCTCGCACGCAGCGCCGTACGCAAGCAGGAGATCGCCGTCCGCTATGCGCTCGGTGCGCCCCGCTCCCGCATTGTGCGGCAGTTGCTTACCGAGAGCGTGGTGCTCTCTCTGCTGGGCGGCCTCGCCGCTCTCCTCGTTGCGCGCTGGGGTCTGGCGGGACTGGTGGTGCTCGTCCCGGCACAGGTGCGCACGGGCATGCCATTCCTCGAGCATCTGGGTCTGGACGTCACGGTGCTGCTGTTCACCGCCGGCCTGGCCTTGCTCACCGGCATTCTTTTCGGTCTCGCGCCGGCATTCGGCACACCACCCAGCGCCGTGCGCGCCGACCTGAGCGAGAGCTCACGCACGACGGCGGGCGTGCGCGGCCGGCTACGCGATTCGCTCGTGGTCGCCGAGATCGCACTCGCCGCGGCATTGCTCGTCTGCTCGTCGCTGTTGCTGCAAAGCTTGTGGAAGGTGCTCCACGCCGATCCCGGTTTCAACCGCCACGGCCTGCTCGCCTTGACCTATGTGTTGCCGCCCGACCGCTTCCCCAACGCGAAGACCGACGCCATGATCCAGTTCGAGCGGTTGGTCGAAGAGAAGGTGCGCGCGCTGCCCGGTGTCCAGAGCGTCGGCCTCGCGAATTGCTTGCCGCTGGTAGAGCAATGCGGCACCGTGCGGTTCCGCGTGCAGGGTGCCGCCGTCGAACACACCGCCGCGCAACCTGAAGCCGATTCGCGGCGCAGTTCGGCATCGTATTTCCCCACGCTGCAAGCCCGCCTGCTGAAGGGGCGCTATTTCGACGAGCGCGACAGCGCCAAGGCCCCGCAAGTCGTCATCGTGAATCGCACCCTGGAGAAAAAGTATTTCGACGGCGACGCTCTCGGTAAAACGCTCACCTACACCTACAAGGCCGGCGTGCCGCCGCGCGAGGTCGTCGGCGTGATCGACGACGTGAAAGAAGGCTTCCTCGACGCGCCGCCCACGCCGTCGCTCTACGAACCCGACACGCAGAACGGCAGCCAGTTCAACCGCCTGGTGGTGCGCGCGGCCGGCGATCCCGGTGCGCTCGCCGGCGCCGTGCGGCAAGTGCTGCTCGGGCTCGAACCGAACGTCGCGGTGCTGAACGTCGCGACCATGGATGAGCGCGTGAACCAGTCGCTGCCCATGTTCCTGCACAACCTGCCCACGTTGCTGGTCGCGACCTTTGGCGCGCTGGCGCTGCTGCTGGCGGCGATCGGAGTGTATGGGCTCCTTTCCTACTCCGTCGCCACGCGCACGCGCGAGCTCGGCATTCGGATGGCGCTCGGCGCCTCGACGCGCGATGTGTTGCGGCTCGTGATGCGCTCAGCGTTGCAGCTCACCGGCATCGGGATCGCCGCCGGGCTCGTCCTGGCCATGGCGCTGGCGCGCGCGGGCCGCGCGTTGCTGTTCGGTGTCGGCTTCGCCGACCCGCTGAGCTTCACCGCCACGCTGTCATTGGTCGCGGCGATCGCGCTGCTCGCCAGCTACATTCCGGCACGCCGCGCGGCGCGCCTCGACCCGATGGTGGCCCTGCGCCATGAATAGGAGGAACGATGCTGCGTGACCTGAAGTACGCGCTGCGGATGCTGGCTAAAGCTCCGGTGTTCACCGTGATCGTCGTCCTTACGCTCGCGCTGGGTATCGGCGCCAATACGGCCATCTTCACGCTGGTGAACGCCGTCCTGCTGAAACAGCTGCCGGTCGAGCGGCCCGATGAACTCGTGATCCTCGGCAATCCCGAGCGGGCGCATGGCTGGTCATCCGGCTCGCCGCGTATCGACATCTTTTCGCATCCGCTGTATCGCGAGCTGCAGCGGCGCAATGATGTCTTGACGGACCTGGCCGCCGCCAAGCCGGTCGGCCCCGTCACCTTGCAGACCGACGGCCAGCCGGTAGACGCCAAGCCCATCAGCGGTGTGATCGCGACCGGCAACTACTTCACGCTGCTCGGCGTGCAGCCGCTCCTCGGCCACGCCTTCACGCGCGAAGAGACGCAGCAGGTCAGCGGCTCGCCGGTTGCCGTGCTCGGCTACAACTTCTGGCAACGCCGCTTCCGCGCCGACCCGCGCATTGTGGGCGCATCGCTGCGCCTGAACGGATTCCCGTTCACCGTGATCGGTGTTCTGCCGCCGGGATTCCGCGGCGAGATCATCGGCGATGATCCCGCCGTCTATGTGCCACTGAACATGCAGCACGAGATGATCCCCGGCCGCGAATGGCTCGAGGCGAAGAACATCGGCTGGCTGCACGTTTTCGGGCGGCGCAAACCCGGCGTCAGCTTCGAGCAGGCGAGTGACCGCTTGAACACTGCGCTCGCCGCCATCGCACGCTCGGAATTCGCCGACAGCTTTACCTCCGGCGACCAGAAGCAATTGCGCGACCTGAAGCTCGAGGTCCATCCCGGCGCGCGCGGATTCCTCGTGCTGGGAAGCGATACGACGAACGCCCTCTTGATCGTGATGGGCATGGTCGGGCTGGTGCTGCTGGTGGCTGCGGTGAACGTCGCCACGTTGCTGCTGGCGCGCTCGTCCGCGCGGCGTAAGGAAGTCGCGGTGCGGCTCGCCATCGGTGCTTCGCCCGCGCGCATCCTACGGCAGCTGATGACTGAGAGCCTGCTGCTCGCGTTGCTGGGCGGCGGCACCGGTCTCCTGGTCGCGAGTTGGGGTGCGCTCTTGCTCGGCCGCCTGGTGCTCGGCGGGACCGCCACCCGCCTCGACATCGCGCTCGACGCGCGCGTCCTCGGCTTCACCGCCGGCATCTGCCTGCTGACCGGCGTCCTGTTCGGCATCGCGCCCGCGCTGCGCTCGTTGCGCCTGGAACTCGCGCCCGCGCTCAAAGATACCGCCCGCGACACCGGCAGCACCGCGCGCTGGAATACGGGCCGCATCCTCATCGCGGCGCAGATGGCCATCGCCGTCCTCGTCATCTTCACCGCCGCGTTACTGGTGCGCAGCCTGCAGCAGCTGCGCCACGCCGACCTGGGTTACGACCGCGAGCGGCTCGTGCTCGTCCATGTGGACCCGGTCGCCGCCGGGTACAAGGACGCGCGCTACTACGCGTTGCTGCAGGACCTGAAAACGCGCCTCGAGCGCATTCCTGGCGTGCGCGCCGTCAGCTTCTCCGATAACGGCTTGTTCTTCGGCCGCGAATCCACGGACACCATCAAGGTAGACGGCTTCACGCCGCGCGACCCGAAAGACCAGAATGCTTCCAACGACCAAGTCGGTCCTGGCTATTTCGCCACGCTCGGTATCCCGCTCTTGCTCGGTCGCGATGTCAGCGAGCGCGACAACGAGACCACGCCCCGCGTCGCGGTCGTCAACGAAACGTTCGCCAAGTTCTACTTCGGTAACCAGGACCCGATCGGTCGCAGGTTCTACATGCAGGAGGGCGGCAAGTTTTCGTCTCCCTTCGAGATCGTCGGGGTAGCCCGTGATAACCGCGGGCAGGGCGTGCGCGACGCGATCCGTCGCCGCTTCTACATGGCCGCATTGCAGCGACCGAACTCCGACTTGAGCGACCTCAGCTACGAGATCCGTACCAGCAGCGCCGACTCCGCGGTGCTTGAGCCGGTGCGGGCGGCGATTCGGGAGATCGATCCGAATCTCCCGATCACCGACCTGAGCACCATGACAGCGTTGTTGGAAGACAGCATCAGCGACAACGTGGCGGTGGCGAATCTTTCTTCGATCTTCGGCGGGCTCGCGCTCTTGCTGGGTGCGGTCGGGCTCTACGGCGTTATGTCCTACGCGGTAGCGGGACGCACGCGCGAGATCGGCGTGCGCATGGCACTCGGCGCTCGCCGTGCTGACGTGCTCTGGATGGTGCTGCGCGAATCCCTCGTGCTCGTCGTGGCCGGGGTTCTCGTGGGGATTCCCGCGGCCGTCGGTGCTGCGCGGGCGCTCGATTCGCTGCTCTACAACGTCGGCAAGCTCGATGCGTGGTCGCTCCTGGCGTCCGTTACTTTGTTGGGCTTTGTGGCGACGCTCGCCGGCTTCATCCCGGCACGCCGTGCCACGCGCGTTGACCCGATGGTGGCGTTGCGCTACGAGTGATCACTCACCGGTGGCCGGTCGTGTCATCAACTCGCGGATGGCATCGCGCGCCGGCCGGCCTTCGTGCAGGATGCGGTTCATCTGCTCGGTGATCGGCATCTCGACGCTGTGTTTGCGCGCCAGGCCGATGGCCGCGTGCGTCGTCTCCACGCCTTCGGCGACCATGCCGTGCATGTCGGCGATGATGTCCTTCAGCGCGCGGCCTTTGCCGAGTTCCACACCGACGGTGCGATTGCGCGATAAGCCGCCGGTACAGGTGAGGACCAGGTCGCCGACACCTGCGAGGCCAAGCATGGTCTCGCGCCGACCGCCGCAGGCGATCGCCAGCCGCGTGATCTCGGCGAGGCCACGCGTGATCAGTGCCGCGACCGTGTTGTGCCCGAGTCCGAGGCCGTCGCAAACGCCGGCCGCGATGGCGATCACGTTCTTCAGCGCGCCACCCAACTCGACGCCCGCAACATCGTCGTTGGTATAGACGCGGAACGTCGCATCACTGAACTCGCGCTGTACCGTCACGGCGAGGTCGCCATCCTTTGACGCGATGGCCACGGCGGTCGGATCACCGCGCGCCACTTCCTTTGCGAAGGAGGGTCCACTTAGCGCTCCCACCCGCGGCACGAAGCCGCAGGCATGCTGCGAGACTTCGCTGATCACTTCCGTCATGCGCAGCAGGGTGTCGTTCTCCACGCCTTTCGTCGCGCTGACCACGAGCATCTCGCGCGCCAGGTACTTGCAGGCGTTCTGAAAAACGCGCCGGCAGTGGCCCGAGGGCATCACGCTGACCACGATCTCCGCGCCCATCACGATCTGCGCCATGTCATCGCTCGCCACGATCGACGTCGGCAGCTGCACGCCCGGTAGGAACAAATCATTCGTGCGATGTGCCGCGATCGACGCGCACACCTCCTTCTCGTACGCCCACAGCCGGACGTCATGGTTGCCGCGCCGCCCGAGCGCGATCGATAGCGCCGTCCCCCACGCTCCCGCGCCGATGACCGCGATCTTCATGATGACTTTGCTCCGAACTTGCTTTCCGTGCCGGCGAGCAGACGCCGAATGTTCGCGTGGTGCTTGGCGATGATGAGGGCGGCGGCCGCGATGATAGCGGGCATCATGGCAAGGCGTTCGCGTTGCGTGCCCATACTGTGCAGCCACCAGAAGGCAACGGGAAAAGCCACGGTCCCCACGATGGAGCCGAGAGAAACGTACCGAGTCGCGCCGACAACGACCGCAAAAACGGCAAGCGAGATGGCGACGGTCGCGGGTGAAAGCACTAGGAAGGCCCCTACCGCCGTGGCTACGCCTTTGCCGCCGCGGAACCTCAACCACGGCGGAAACATATGGCCGGCGATGGCTGACAGCGCCGCAATCGCCGAGGGAAGGTACTTGAGCGTGGCGAGGTCGGAGCCGCTCTGTGCCGCGGTGAGCAGTCGCGCCGGCTCGGACCACGGTTGCCAGTACAGATTGCAAAAGATGACCGCCGCCGCCCCCTTCGCTCCATCCAGCAGCAACGTCGCGACGGCCAATCCCTTCGCGCCCGAGCGCGCGACGTTCGTCGCGCCGATGTTCCCGCTGCCGGTCGCGCGAATGTCCTGTTTCTTGAAGACTTTGACGAGGATGTAGCCGAAGGGGATCGAGCCCAGCAGATATGCGACCGCGGCGACGACGAAGTAGATGCCCAAGACCCTCTGCGTCCTCCGCGTCCCTGCGTTAGGTGTTCTTCAACTGGAACTGCGCGATCTTCGTGTACTCCGCGCCTTTCGGCGAGAGCCGGCTTTGATACAGGAAGAATTCGCGGGCGGTCATTGTACCGAAGTCGGGCGGGACAAGTTTCTCCAACTGCTTGCGCAGGCGCGTGAACTTCGCATCGCCGCCATGCGCCGGTTGATGCGGGCGCCCACTCGTCCGGCCGCTCGCGCGCGCCAAAGTGAGGTGCGGCCGATACGGATTCTTCTCCGCCTCGATGCCGAGCGCCGCCGAAGAGAGATCGATCGCCGCTGCCACTGCCGCAAGATGCTCATCGGCCTCGATGCCGATCCAGAAGACGCGCGCTGCTTTCGGAGTAGGGAAGAAGCCGCTACCACGAAACGCGATGGTTGTCGCTGCACCGTGCACCGAACCCAGCGCCCCTTTCACTTCACCAAGCTTTTCTTCTGCTACCTCGCCGATGAACTTCAGCGTGACGTGGAACGTCTCGGGTCTCACCCAGCGCGCATCGGGTGCAAACCCGCGCACGCCTTCGACGAAGCGCGCCAGGCGCTCGCGGATGGCGGGCTCGATGTCGATTCCCACGAACAGGCGCATACCAAAGCTGTCATCCTGAGCGAAGTCCCGGCTCGCCGGGACGCAGTCGAAGGATCCCTATAGCACCACAGATCTCGGGTGCAATAGGGATGCTTCGACTCCGTCCGCCGCGGCGGCGGACTGCGCTCAGCATGACATCTTAGCTACAGCAGCTTTCGCCGAATCATGTCCAGCGCCTGCTGGCTCGCCCAGCGGCGTATGCGGTCGCGGTCGCCCGGATAATTCCGCTTCGCGATCTCCACCTTCTTGCCGTCCGACACCGCGTGAAACACCAGCCCAACGGGTTTTTCATCGCTGCCGCCCGTGGGACCGGCGATGCCGGTGATCGCCACACCCAGCGTGGCGCCGCAGCGCTTGCGGATACCCGCCGCCATCGCCTTGGCGACTTCAGCGCTCACCGCGCCGTGCGTCGCCACGAGTTCTTCGGGTACGTCGGCGAATTGGATCTTCAGGTCGTTCGTGTAGACCACAGCGCCGCCGAGAAAGTAGCGCGAGCTCCCGCTGACACTGGTCAGGCGCTGCGACAACAAGCCGCCGGTGCATGATTCAGCGACAGCCAGCGTCGCATTACGCATCTGGCAGTAGTAGCCGACGATCTGCTCCAGGTTCTCTTCGCCGCGCGTGAAGACCAGTTCACCGAGCTCGTCCTCGACTTCGTCGCCAAGCTTGTCGACCCGCGACTGTGCCTTCTCCAGGCTCGCCCCGCGACACTTGAAGTGCAGCTGCACCTCGCCGGCGCCGGCAAGGATCGTGGTCTCCACGTCTTCGTATTTCTTGTAGATGGGCGCAACGCGCGCGTCGGCCTCCGACTCCGGCACCATCGCCACTTTGATGGTCGCGGTCGCGATGTGCTGTTCAGGCAACGTGGCACGCAAGCGCTCGCGGCACTGCTCGTCGAACATCGGCTTCAGCTCATGCGGCGGACCGGGCAGCAGGATGACGATCCGCCGGCCGCCCTCGAACGCGGTCTCGAGCCATTGCCCGGGCGCGCTGCCCTTGGGGTTCGGCAGCATCTCGGCGCCCTCCAGGATGTCGGCTTGGCGCTCGTTGTTTAGCGGCATCTTCATGCGGCGCGCGGCGAAACGGCGGTAGAGTTCGGCGATCCAGTCGGAGTTGCGCTTCAGGTCAACGCTCAGCGCTTCGGCGACGCACTCGCGCGTCAGGTCGTCTTCCGTCGGCCCGAGTCCGCCCATGAAGATGACGATCTCGCAGCGCCGCAACGCGAGCCGCGCGACGTCGACCAGGTCACCGGCGCGGTCACCGACCACATCTTTATGACGCACTTCTACGCCGAGCGCGTTCAGCCGGTCGGTGAGGAAGAGGGAATTCGTGTCCTGGCGGTAAGGACCGAGCAGCTCCGTGCCGATGGCGACGATCTCCGCGAACACGTGAGCAGT
>CAYWSH010000010.1:26872-47526 GCA_964460655.1 uncultured Terriglobales bacterium
CACCAGCGGCAAGCCCTCGATCCCCCAGGCCAGCCGATGCACGCCGCTGGTCGTCGCGAGCGCCGCGACGCCGCCGGGCGCAAACGCCAGCCCTACGAGGCTGTGTCCCGCCACGGCGAGCGCGGCATCTTTGCTCGAGGTGATGCGCACTATGCCGCGCTGTCCAGCATACGAAGCCGCTACGTAGAGGTTGCCGTCGCGATCGAACGCCAGGCCCTGTGGCCGCCCGAGTCCGCGGAAGAATTCCGTCACCGTGCCGTGCGGATCGACGCGCCACACCGCGTCGAAGCTCGAGGTCGTCGGTCCGGTCACATAGAGGTTTTTGTCCGGCCCGAACGCCAGGTGATACGCGGAAACGCTCGGCTCGATGGTAGCGAACACGAATGTCTGCCGGTCATCGCGCGCAATGCGCCAGATGGTCCCGCTGCGGTCGCCGACGTAGAGGTTCTCCTCCGCATCGAAGGCGATGCCGGTCGCGATCCCCATGCCCTGGGCGTACGAAGCGATCGCGCCATTCGGCGCGATGCGATACACCGTGCCATCGAAGCGCGACGAAACATAAAGATCGCCTTCGCGGTCGAAAGCGAGCCCGGTGGCATTCATCATCTCGCCGATGAAGGCCTTCATATCGCCGCTGCGGTCGATGCGGTACACCGACACCGGTACCTTCTGCCCGCGCGATCCGGAGAACGTCGCGTAGATGTTGCCGTCGGCGTCCACCGCGGGATTCGCGACCGGATGCAGCTCCTCGGCGAGCGGCACCGCGATATCGATGTGCTGCGGATTGCTGCGCGTGCCGTCCATAGCGACCACGATGTCGCCCGAAGCAGCGTCCTCGGGGATGCGCGCGATCACGAAATCATCGGAGCTGACGACGATCGGCGCCTCGACGTCGGCAATGTGGACCACCGGGCGCGCCAGGTCAGGCGGCTTCAGGCCACTGCCCACGATGCGGACTTCGCCGCCGCCGAGTGCAGCTGCCGGCCGCACCGCCGCGATGTGCGGGCGTCCGTTCGCGTTCTTCCTGCCGAGGAGCCGTTCCGAGATGCTCATTTCAGGACCCGCTACTTACCCAAGCCACCCTGTTCGCAACAACACTTGCAACACCAGCAGCGCGTAGGCGCCCGCTGCCAGATCGTCCACCACGATGCCCGTGCCCTCCGGCAACCGCTCCAGGCGGCGCACCGGCGGCGGCTTCACGATGTCGAAGGCACGAAAAAGTATAAGACCCGCCAACAGCGATTTCCATCCGAGCGGCGCGCCGGCGAGCGTCAGGAGTTGCCCGGCGACTTCGTCGATCACCACGTGTTGCGGGTCCTTTTTGCCGGTGGCGCGTGCGACCCGCGTCGCCGCCGGGATGCCCAGCGCAGTTGCCAGTGCACATCCAACCAACGCAGCCGGCAACAGCCACGCCTCGGGCAGAGTTCGCGCGATCGCCCACCACAGCACGACCGTCGCCACCGATCCCCAAGTTCCCGGTCCCGGCCTTAGATAGCCGACGCAAAAAAACGTCGCCACCAACTCTGCCACGCGGCTGCGCACGGCGGGCGGACCTGTTGCCACGCTACTCTCGGCCATCTTTCTCTTCCCGGCGTAGCTTGTCATCCACTGCTGATTCGAACGCTTCGGGATCAACGATCGGCGTCGAGATCACATAGCCGCCGCTCGCCCACTTGCCCAGGTCGATCAGCCGGCAACGCTCCGAGCAGAACGGGAACACCGGCTCCGCACGCAGCACCAGCTTGTGGCAACTGGGACAACGCAGGCTGCGAACGCGTTTGTGCGGCATACAGACATTGTAAGGCGCAACCACATTGTCTTCGTGACCTTCGTGTAACCTTTGTGACCTTTGTGGTTGCTCTTGGTTTTTGGCGTGGCCCAACCGATCAGTCTCGCGTCGTACTTCCGCCTGTTGCGCAACAACCGCAACTTCCGACGCTTGTGGCTCGCGCAAGTCATCAGCGAGACCGGGGACTGGTTTTACATGGTCACGCTGTACGCCATGCTGCTGGAGTTCACCGGCGCCGCCGTCACGCTGGGCATCGCCTTCGCACTGCAGGTGGCGCCGCAGGCGTTGACCGGTCCGATCAGCGGCGTCATCAACGACCGCCTGCCGCGCCGCCGCGTCATGATTGCCAGCGATCTGGCGCGCTTCGTCATCGTGGGCAGCATGCTGTTCGTGCGCTCGCCCAGCATGGTGGGCCTGGTCTACATCCTGTTGTTCAGCGAGACGGTGATGTGGGGGCTGTTCGAGCCCGCGCGCACCGCGCTCATCCCTAACGTCGTCGCCACCGACGACCTGATGGTGGCCAACACCATCAGCTCGGCGACGTGGTCCATGAACCTGTTCGTCGGCTCGGCGCTCGGCGGGATCGTCGCCGTGTGGCTCGGGCGGCAAGCCGTCTTCACGCTCGACGCGTTTTCGTTCCTCGCTTCCGCGTTGCTCATCGCGCGCATCCGCGTCACGGAGCCGCATGCCGAACGGCATGGTGCTGTGCGCCTCCGCGACCTCTTTGACTACTCGCCCATGCTCGACGGCTGGCGCTACGTACGCGCGCGTCTGCATCTGGCGCCTGCCATGCTGGTCAAAGCAGGTCTCGGGCTCGCGGGCGCGAGCTGGGTCATCTTCCCCATCCTGGCGCGCGACGTCTTCCGGTTCACCGAGACGCGTGGCGAGCGCGCCGAGCTCATCAGTCTGAGTCTGCTGATGGGCGCACGCGGTCTCGGTTCGCTGCTCGGACCCCTGCTGGCGGCGCCGTGGGCGCAACAGGATAAGACTCGCCTGCGCCGTGGGATCGTCGCCGCCTTCCTGTTGTATGGCGCCGGCTACATCGGATTGGCGCGCATCACGAGCCCATGGCTGGCGATGCCCGTCATCGTGTTCTCGCACATGGGCGGCGCGATGGCCTGGGTGTTCTCGACCACGCTGCTGCAGCTCAGCACCGACGATGCCTTCCGCGGCCGCATCTTCAGCGCCGAGCTCGCGCTGTGCACCACCATGCTGGCGCTCACCGCGTACATCGCCGGCGTGGCGATGGACGCGCACATCGGGGTGCGCGTTGTTCTGTTAGCAACGGGATTGGTGACGCTCTCCGCGGCGCCGCTCTGGTGGATGACGGGGATGCGTGCGGCGGACTAGTCGATGACCCGCGCGACCAGATCGTAGTCGTGTGCCTCGGTGACCGCGCAGCGCACGAACTCGCCTTCGCTTAACTTCTCGCGTCCACCGAAGTCGTTGATGAAGACCTTGCCGTCGATCTCGGGCGCGTGCATCGCGGTGCGGCCTTCCCAGAGCAGTTCGGACTCGCTTGACGCGCCCTCGACCAGCAGGTCGAACTCACGGCCGACCAGCGCGCGCTTCTTGCGACGCGAAATCTGCTGCTGGACCTTCATCAGCTTCTTCCGCCGCCGCTCGATCTCCGCCGCGGGGACCTTCAAGTCATTATCGCTGTGCTGTGATGCAGCGCCTTCCTGGTCGCTATAGCCGAACACGCCCATCCAGTCGAACTCGGCCGCGCGCACGAAATCGCAAAGTTCGTCGAAGTCGCGCTCGGTCTCGCCCGGGAAGCCCACGATGAACGATGTCCGCAACGCCACCCCGGGAATCGTGCGCCGCGCGCGCTCCAGCATCTTCAGGAAGATGTCGCCCGAGCTACCGCGTTTCATGCGCTTCAGCACGTTCGCCGACGCATGCTGCAGCGGCACGTCGATGTACTTGCAGAGCTGGTCGTGCGCCGCGATCGTATCCAGCAGGCGCTGCGTCACCTTGTTCGGATATGCGTAAAGGAAGCGCACCCAGCGCAGGTCTTCGACGCGCGCCAGCTTCGCGAGCAACTCGGCAAGGCCGTCCTTGAGATCAAAGTCCTCGCCGTAACACGTCGTGTCCTGACCGATGAGCGTGATCTCGCGCACGCCGACCTGTGCCAAACGTTCGGCTTCGGCCACCACCGATTCAAACCGCCGCGAGCGGAACTTGCCGCGCAACTGCGGGATGATGCAGAACGTGCACGGATGGTCGCAACCCTCGGCGATCTTGATGTACGCCATGTGCCGCGGCGTAGCCAACACACGCGGCGTCGCGTCGTCGTAGAGATAATTCGGCAGGTCGGCGACCGCGCCTTGCCATTCCTCGCGTGAAAAGCGGCCCGCTTGCTCGCGCGCATCGCCTTCCGCGCGCGAATTCAGGATCACAAATGGACCGTGTGGCACAGCCGCCCCCGGCTGTGCAATGCCGGCGGCTGCAAGAATGTTGTCCAACTCGCCCGTCCCCACGACGGCATCCACTTCCGGTATCTGCTGCTGAATGTCGTTGCGGAAGCGCTCGACGAGGCAGCCGGCTACCACAAGCTTCTTCGCGCGCCCGTTCGCCTTGTGCCCGGCCATCTCCAGGATGGCGTTCACCGACTCCTGCTGCGCGCTCGCGATGAAGGAGCAGGTGTTGACCACGATGACGTCCGCGTCTTCGGCGCGCGGCGTGATCTCGGCGCCACCGTGCGTCAGCAGGCCCATCATGACCTCGCTGTCCACCAGGTTCTTCGGACAACCGAGGCTGACAAAGCCGACTTTCGTGCGCACGCCGGTACGCGGCTCTACGCCTGCTTTTTCCGCAACTTCAGGTGTACTGACTTCAGTAGTCATCAGGATACGCTGTCATGCTGAGTGAAGCCGTCGGGCTGCGGCGCGGCACGGCGCGCAGTCGAAGCATCCCTATGGCAGCAGAAACCTTATTTTACCATCTGTGTAATGGCCGTCCGCATGCGGAAACGCTGGACGACGAACATACTGAAGGGCCGCCTAACTGCCGTAGAACGCCTTCATGAAGCGGTAGAAGTTCCACAGGTCGATTTTCGACGACATCTCGAACGGCGCGTGCATGGAGAGCAGCGGGATGCCGAGATCGATCACCTCCATATCGGCCTGCGACATGAAGCCGCCGATCGTGCCGCCGCCGCCCACGTCGACCTTCGGGGTCTGTGTCTGCCACGGGATCTGGTTCTTGTCGAAGATACCGACGATGTGCGCCGTGAACTCGCTCGTCGCATCGAAACCGCGGCCATACTTCTTGATGGCCACGCCCCAGCCGAGCCGCGCCGCATTCGACACCTCGCTCGACTGGCTTGTGAACAGCGGGTTGACGCCATCGTTCGTGTCGGCTGAGATCACCTGGGCGTTGTGCAGCGCCGTCAGAATGTCGAGATACTTGTAGTTGTTCGTCTGCTGCGCCGCGATAAGGCGCGTGTAGGCCACCTTAAGGAATTCTGACGCCGCGCCGGTGTTGTTCACCGAGCCGACTTCTTCGAAGTTCGTCAGATAGGCGATCGCCGTAAAACGCGGCGTGCCTTTCGTATCGAACAACGACCGCGCCGCGCAGTACGACGACAGCTTGTCGTCCTGGCCATACGCGCCGACGAGCGAGCGGTCGAGCCCGACATCTGCCGGTTGTGCTGCCGGCACCAACGCCAGCTCGCTCGATACCAGGTCCTCTTCGCGCACGTTGTACGTCGTCGTAAGCAGGTGCGCCACCTCAGCCGCAACGCTTGCCTCGGCTGCGGGATCATCGCCCGCGACCGGATCAAGCTCCTCGCCCGCCAAGACGTTCGTGTACGTGCGTTGCCGCAACTCAGTGTCCGAGTGCGGCGCGTTGTCGGGAATGACGAACACGGGATCGTTGGGCTTGAAACCGATGTTCACATCCACCGTGCGGCCGTCGGGCGTATCGATCCTGCCGACCAACCCTAAAGGAAGATTCGACCACTGATACTTCTTGATCCCGCCGTAGTAGATCGTCTTGAAGAGCGCAATGCCGCTCTTGTCCTCGGGGAATATCGGGCGCGGTTTCAAGTCGATGTGCGGCGAATCGTGATGAGTGCCGACTACGCGCGATCCCTTCACGATCGGCTCAGTGCCGACCACGACAAACGCCACGGCGCGGTCACGATTGTTCAGGATGAGCCGCGCGCCCGGCTTCACCTGCGCCGCGTCGGTGAAGTCCACGAACCCCGCAGCCTTGGCGAGCCGGATGGTCTCGCGCGTCGAGAGACCGGCGGTCTTCGCCACGCGCAGGTAGCTCTTGTAGTCCTCGGCGAACTGCGTGACCTCAGCGCGCTGCGGCGCGGTCAGCAGCGTCCAGGTGTTCTTCTTCGTGGACCAAACGGTCCCGTTGGACGACTGTGCGACGGCGAACGACGAAAGTAGGGCGATGGCAAAGAGCAAGCGTGATGTCATAGGCGCTATCTCGCGCAGCATGATACCTAAGCCGAGCCAACTCTCGGTTCCTGGGTGCCCCAGACGAGCTTCTTGCTCATCTGGGCCGCTGTCAGGGGATGCAGGTTAGCGCTTTCCGGCGACCTCTTCATACCGTTCCGGCAATTCCTTCGCCGCTTCCGCCGACGCGCCGAAGCGCGCCCGTTCATACGCGTCGGTGAAGGCGGTTACGCGACCGCGCAATTCCGCATCATCGATCCCGGCGGCGAACTCGCGTGGCGCCTGCGTCGCCCGCTTGCGCCAGCCATGCCGTGCCAGGCGACGCGTCATGCGCTGGTACCACAGCCCGGCGGCTTCCACGGGAGCGCTCTCGGGCGCGCGCAGCAGGCGGCGACGCTGCCACACTCGATACAGACGCCGCAGATTGATCAGCAGCAGCGCGATCGTCGCCACGCTGACGCTGCGCCATGCCCACTTGCCCGGCTCGCGCGCTGCCTGGTCGCGCACGTTGTCAGCCGCGAACAGCAGCTTGCGATACTGCTCCTGCCACCAGCGCCGGCGCGCGTCCACCCACTGCCGGGTCGAGGTCGCTGCGCCCGTCGTCAGGGTACGTTGATGCGCGAAATCGTAATTGATGACCCACTCACGCCAGAACTCGCGCATCGCGTCGACATAGAGCAGCACGCGCGCCCAGCCGCTTTTGAACGTAACCGCACCCGAGGCCGGCGTCGGGTCGAATGCCACCCAGCCTGCACCGGCGAAGTACGCCTCCACCCAGGAGTGCGCGTCGCGCGCGCGGATGATGTAGCTGCCGGTCACGTCGTTGTATTCCCCCGTGCGGAAGCCGTTCACGATGCGCGACGGGATGCCGAGCGTGCGCAGCATCACCGCCATGGCCGACGCGAAGTATTCGCAGTGCCCCTGCTTGCGCTCGAACAGAAAGTTGGCCAACGGATCGTCCACCGGCGTCTGCGGCAGTTGCAGCGTGTAGCCGAAGTTCGTGCGCAGATACAGCTCGAGCGCCGCTGCTTTCTCATACGGCGACACCGCCTTTGCCGTCACTTGCTCGGCGAGCGCGACGATGCGGCGATCGAGCCGTGGCGTCTTCAGGTAGCGGTTCGTAATGCCCGGCGGCGGTTCGGCGGTCGCCTGCCGCAGCTCCGTCAGCGGCGGGATGGCGACGTTCGATAGCCCGTTGTAGGTGGTGAGGAAGTGGTCGCGATCGGCATTGAACACTGCGCCCCCATCGTCCACTTGCACGAAGCGATAGTTGCCGCGCACTTCCTGCGCGACGGAAGGGAGAAAGAATACGTTCAGGCCGATCGGCTCCATCAGGACGCGATAGTTGATCGGCTCCCAACCCTTCGCCTGGTAGCCGCTGCTGAGCATGGCGCCGCGGAGGTCGATGCCGCCGTCGGCGTGCCGCATGAGGGGAAAGCCCGAAAGAGTTGCCTTCCAGCGTTTGCCGGTGAACTCGTCCAGCACCGAGCCGCGCCACTTGATTGCCTCCGGCGCCGGATGCGTGCCGGTGAACGTGACGTGCATCACCACGGTGCTCGACTGCTGGATCGTGCCGATCTCGCCGAGATTGATGTCGTTGCCGAAGCCGCTCACGATCTCGTTGCGCGGCGCGAACGCGCCGAGATACCCGGCCGAGACACGCGGTAACAGGAAGAACATCAGGGGCGCGATGAGCGCGATGCCCGCCAGGAGCGTGGTCGCGGTGAGCGAAAGCGCGTTGCCGAAGCGGCTGGCATGGCGATCCGCCGGCCGTACCGGCAGCTGGTTCGTACGCTGCGTCGCGCGTGCCGCCGAGCGCTTCATCTCCATCGACGCGAATGTCGTGATGGCCAGCAGCAGGAAGATACCGAATGCGCCGAGGAACGTGCTCTCCACGGTCAGGACCGCTGCCGCCAGCACTTCCAGGAACGCCAGCACCGCCAGGTACATGTGGTCGCGGTCGCGCTGCACCGAAAAGATCTTCACCACCATGCTGAACAGGACAAGGTGCACGGTTGCGGTGACGAAGCTGCCCGAAAGGAAGAGAAAATCAGCGATGTAGAACGCGATGTAAACGATGGTGATGTAGTTCGTCCACGACTCGGGGATGCGGGCTTCGCGCCGCTGCAATAACTGCCAGCCGCGCGCGCCGAGCGCGCCGGTGACGAAGACCACCGACGCGACGTCAAGCCGCCCCGTGCCGGCCAGCGTGACGAAGCCGGTCACCAGCAGCAGGTAGAGCGACACCTCGAAGTAGCGCTCGATGACCGCCGACTCGGTTGGTTTGCCCGGGAGCGTCGGGCTCAGGATGCGCGCGCCGGCCATGCGCTCATTGTCAGGGCAAGGCCGTGCCGGCGCAATCGATCGCGAAAGAAAAAAGCCAGGCACCGGGGTACCCGCTGCACACGCAAGCGCCTGCTACCGTTGCTTCCTTCCGGACCTGGCGGGGTTCGCAAGAATGCGTCGCGCGGGACCCAGTACCTGACGACTTCATTTTATCAGCAGTGCCGGCTGTCGTTCGGCCTAGCTGACTGACTGAAAGACTGACCGACTGACGGACTGAGAGACTGACCGACTGACCGACTGAAAGACTGACTGACTGAAAGACTGGAAGTGTGCGAAACTCGTTTGTTCCTTCGCACGGCGGAGAACTCATTGAGCACTGCTCGCAGTCTCATCCCGGTCAAGCTCAGCTCCCTTGGCATTTATCTGCCGCCGCGCCTCCTCACCAATCAGGACCTCGAGAAGATGGTGGACACCACCGACGAGTGGATCACCTCGCGCACCGGCATCAAGACGCGCCACATCGTGGAGAAGGGCGTCGGGACATCGGACCTCTGCGTGGAGGCGGCACGCCGCGCGCTCGACCGCCGCGGCTGGAAAGCGGACGAACTGGAAGCCATCATCGTCGGCACCGTGACGCCGGACATGCTCTTTCCCTCGACCGCTTGCCTGGTGCAGGACAAGATTGGCGCCAAGGGCGCGTGGGGATTCGACGTCTCGGCGGCGTGCTCCGGCTTCATCTATGCGCTGCAGACCGGCGTGCAGTTCATCGCCACCGGCGCGCACAAGAAAGTGCTGGTGATCGGCGCCGACGTGATGTCGTCGATCATCGACTACACCGACCGTGCCACCTGCGTCATCTTCGGCGACGGCGCCGGCGCGGTGCTGCTCGAGCCCGCCACCGACGGTAACGCCTTCATCGACTTCATCCACGAGGTCGATGGCTCGGGCGCCTGCTCGCTCAACATGCCCGCCGGAGGCTCGAAGCTTCCTGCATCGCACGAGACCATCGACAAGCGCCAGCACTTCGTCCACCAGGACGGCCAGGCAGTGTTCAAGTACGCCGTGCGCAAGATGGCCGAAGCCTCGGAGCGCATCCTCGAACGCAACGGCTTCAAAGGCGAAGATGTTGCTGTCTTCATCCCGCACCAGGCCAACAAGCGCATCATCACGGCGACGGCCGACCGCGTCGGCATGCCGATGGAACGCGTCATCATCAACATCGATCGCTACGGCAACACCACCGCCGGCACCATCCCGCTCGCGTTGCACACAGCAGAAGAAGAAGGGAAGCTGAAGAAAGGCGACCTGGTGCTGCTCGCCAGCGTCGGCGCGGGATTTACGACGGGCGCGACGCTACTGCGCTGGGCGATGTAGCGCTCGCCGCAGATGAACGCAGAGCAGCGGGGATAGTTTGGACCAAATAGGCCGTCATCCTGAGGGTGCTGATGTTGCGCCCGAAGGATCCCTCTCCGCTTGTGCAACGCGGCCGTCAGTTCAACTCTTGTACCCTAGTCAGCCCTCGGCTTACCGCACTTGCCGATGCCCGACTCAGCGTCGGATCAGCTGCCGTTGTTGATATGCGTATAGAGTGGATACATGCGGCCTGGCGCGATTGCGGTTACGGGTGCTGTCGTTCTTGCTCTTATCTTCCTGTTCCTGATGTACATGGTGTGGATGCCGCTCTTTCTAGCCGGACTTGTCTTGGTCCTGGTCGTGCGTGGTTTGTTGTTGCGCGGACCGCGCGAGTTCGTCGTTCATCTACCGACATTCGATGCGAGCGCGCCGCCGCCCGTCATCCACGGAGTAACTTGGCCGCCACTTGGGGCTCGCGCAACGTGCCAGTTTCGCTCACGCAACCGGTCAATTCTGCTTGGCACCGCTTTGGTTTGCACTGCCATCGTGCTGATCTACTTCTTAACCGGAAACGAAATAACCGCAGCCGTCGAGATCCGTGAGGCGCGGTATCTGCTGCTCTACGCACTCACTTACGTTCCCGGGCCATTCGTCGTTGTTGCCGGTATCTGGTCGAGAGAACGCCTGCTCTTACAGCAGCCCGATCTTGCCTTCGGACACGTACAGGCCCACGAGGACAAGGGTCTGCTTGGTACATGGACCCGGTATGAGTTCCGAGACTCCTTGGGCGGGTTTCACGGCGATACGAAGCGGAATCATGACCACTTAACCGGTGACACCGCTGTAATGACGTTTGTACGGCCGGGATGCCCAGGTTGGAACAAGCCTTCATGGTCCCTGTTCTTCCATCGCATCCTTATTGAAGTTTCGGCCGAGTCTATTTGACGGCTACGGCTTGGTCATCGTCTCCGGTTTTACCGTCGCGTCGAACTCCTCGCCCGTCAGGTACCCTAGCTTCAGCGCGGCCTCACGCAGGCTCGACTTGTCTACGTGTGCGGTGTGCGCGATCTTCGCGGCCTTGTCATACCCGACCTTGGGCGCAAGCGCCGTCACCACCATGAGCGAGTTCTTCACGTAGTCGGCGAGCACGTCGCGGTTCACCTCGATGCCGTTGATCATGAAGTCGACGAAGCCGTGGCACGCGTCGGTGATGAGCGTGACTGAGTGCAGGAAGTTGTAGATCATCACCGGCTTGAAGACGTTCAGCTCGAAGTTGCCCTGCGAGCCGGCAAAGCCCACCGCCGCCGTCGCGCCGTGTACCTGCACCGCGACCATCGTCATCGCTTCACACTGCGTCGGGTTCACCTTGCCCGGCATGATGGATGAGCCCGGCTCGTTCTCCGGCAACGTGATCTCGCCCAGGCCGCAGCGCGGGCCGCTCGCCAGCCAGCGCAGGTCGTTCGAGATCTTCATCAGCGAACAGGAGAGCGCTTCCAGCGCGCCCTGCGCGAAAACGAGTTCGTCGTGTGACGCCAGCGCGGCGAACTTGTTGGGATGCGAGCGGAAGGGAAGGCCCGTCAGCTCAGAGATCTTCTTCGCTGCACGCTCGGCAAACTCCGGATGCGTGTTCAAGCCCGTCCCGACGGCCGTCCCACCGATCGCCAGGTCGTAGAGTCCGTCGAGCACCTGCCGCAGGCGGTTGATGTCGCGCTCGAGTTGTGACGCCCAACCGCTGAACTCTTGGCCGAGCGTCATCGGTACGGCATCCTGCAAGTGCGTCCGCCCGATCTTCAGGACGTTCTCGAATTCCTTCGACTTTGCCGCGATCGCTTTCCGCACGCTCTCGATCGCCGGGATGAGCGCGCGCTCCACGCGCTCGGCGGCCGCAATGTGCATCGCCGTGGGGAACGTGTCATTCGACGACTGCGACATGTTCACGTCGTCGTTCGGATGCACCGGCTTCTTCGAACCCATCTGCCCGCCCGCTAGCTGGATGGCGCGGTTCGAGATGACCTCGTTCACGTTCATGTTGGTCTGTGTGCCCGAGCCCGTCTGCCAAATGCGCAGGGGGAACTGGTCATTCAGCCTGCCGCTGATGACTTCGTCCGCCGCCTGCGTGATGAGCTTTGCTTTGTCGCCCGGTAGCTTGCCGAGGTCCTGATTCACCAGCGCCGCGGCCTTCTTCAGGATGCCGAACGCGCGGATCAGCTCCGGCGCCATCACGTCAGGCCCGATGTTGAAGTGCACCAGCGAGCGTTGCGTCTGCGCGCCCCAATAGACGTTTGCGGGCACCTCGATCTGTCCCATGCTGTCGGACTCGATGCGCATCGTGGCCTTGGCTTCGACCGGATTCGCCATAGCGGCTCCAGAGTTTGGATGAGAACCTTTGATTATAGGACCTGTGCTGTCATCCTGAGCGAAGCGAATCCGCCCCGTGTCCGGGGCGGGTTCGCGGAGTCGAAGGATCCCTATCGCCACACGACTTCCCGTGTTCAGCACTTGTCCTGATAGTCTCATTGGCGTGAGCGATTCCTTCGACGTCCTCGTGATCGGCGCCGGCCCGACCGGCCTCGCGTGCTCGATCGAAGCCCAGCGCGCGGGCTTCCGCGCCGCCAACATCGACAAGGGATGCCTGGTGAATTCGCTCTTCCACTATCCGGCGAACATGACGTTCTTCACCACGCCGGAGCTGCTTGAGATCGGCGACATCCCGTTCCCCACCGAGAACCACCGCAAGCCAACGCGTGCCGAGGCGCTCGAGTACTACCGCCGCGTCACCGAGCACTACAAGCTTGACGTGCGGCAGTACGAGAGCGTGGAGCGCGTCAGCGGGCGCGACGGCGAGTTCGTTGTCCATAGCGTGGAGCGCACGGGGAAGCGGAATGAGCACCGCGCGCGCAAGCTCGTGGTCGCGACCGGCTTCTACGACCTGCCGAACCTGCTGAACATCCCCGGCGAGGACCTGCCGAAGGTCAAGCACTATTACGACGAGCCGCATCCATGCTTTGCTTGTGACGTTGCCGTCATCGGCGCGAAGAACTCGGCAGCCATCGCGGCGCTGGAATTGTGGCGCCACGGCGCGCGTGTCACGCTCATTCATCGCGGCGCGGGCATGCACCCGAACGTGAAGTACTGGATCAAGCCCGACATCGAGAACCGCATCAAGCACGGCGAAGTGAAAGCGCTGTTCAACACCACCGTGCGCGAGATCCGGCCAGGCTCGCTGCTGCTCAGCACGCCCGAGGGCGAGCGCACGCTGCCGAACGACTTCGTCTTCGCGCTTACCGGCTACCATCCCGATTTTGGATTCCTCAAAGCACTCGGGGTAGAACTCACGCCGCCGGATTGCCGCCCGAAGGTGGACCAGGAAACGCTGGAGACGAACGTGCCCGGCATTTATCTGGCGGGCGTTGTGGTCGCCGGCATGAAGACGGGCGAGATCTTCATCGAGAACGGCCGCTTCCACGGCAAGCAGATCGCCGACGATCTGCAGCGCAAGCTGCGCTGATTCACTTGATCCACTCCAGCGGGATCGAGATCGCCGCCGACGTCGGCCATTGCCACGCGAACATCGCGAGGGCCGCCGCACCGAGCAGCCACTCGACGCGACATCTGAACAAACGCTGTTTCTCCAACCGCAGCGCCGCCCAGCCGAGCGCGAGCGACAGCACCATCGCGGCCGGGAGGTAGTAATAAAAGTAAGTGATGCGGCGCGGGATCACCGCCCAGCTCAAGTAGAGCGCGCCGTACCAGAGCACGATGAGCAGCGCCGTGCGTGAGCGCTCGCGCAGCGCCGACCACGCGCACCACAGCAGCGCTACGACGCCTGTCCAGAGCACCACGGGATTGCCGCGCAGCAGCACCGTGCGCGCGCGCTCGCCATCACGCTCGAACCAGTACATCATCTGGCGCGTGTAGAACGGCCATTCGTACCAGCGGCCCGCCTGCACCGGCGGGCCGTTGGCCGTGGTGTGCTCGTGCCATATGGCGAACTGGTGCTGCCACAAGCCGGCAAGCGACGCATCTGGACCCGGAAGCCACAGCAACGGCAGGAACGTGACGCAGTACAGCGCGATCGGCAGGACGACGAGCGCGACGACGAGTCGCGACCAGCTGACGCGCGCCAGCGCCGTGCCGGCGAACCACTGACTGGGCATGAGCTTCGAGACGATGACTAACGCGAACGCCACCGACCACGGCACCACGCCGAGCCACTTGGACGCGGTCGCCAGGCCGAACAGCGCGCCGGCGACGAAGAGCGAGCGGTCTGCATCGGCATCGTGCAGGTAAGCCGCGGTCATCGCCATCATGCCGCCGAGCAGGAAGGCGAACAGGAAGATGTCGAGCATCGCGGTGCGCGCCTGGATGTAAAGCAGCTGGTTGAGCAGCGCGAACAGCGCAACCCACACGGCGATCGTTTCCTTGCGGAACAGCAGCAACGCCCAGCGATACATCGCGGCGACGATCAGCGCGCCGCATACGGCGCTGGGGAAGCGCCAGCCGAACGTCGTATCACCGAACAGCCGGATGCCGAGGGCGATGAAGTACTTCGCCAGCGGCGGATGGACGCGGTTGGTGTTCGCCGTCCAGGTGGCGAAGCCGCGCGCCGCCGGCACATAGAACAACTCGTCGAAGGAGAAGCCGTGCGGCTGACTGAGGTTGATGAGGAAGAGCAGCAGGCTCGCGGCGAAGAGCGCGAACGAGATGAGGGTAGTGCGGCGCACGCGTCAGTGTTCCACGTGGAACAGCGAATAACCAAACGTTTCCTGCTTCAGTTATAGGTTATATCTATAGTATCGTGATTATGCAAAAAGCTATACAAAGGCGTGGCTCACACAAACCCGTAGATCCTTCGGCCAAGACCCGGCCTCAGGATGACGGCGCTTGACTAACCCTCGCTGGCGAAGCTGCGCACGAATTCGACGACCGAGCGCACCGCAGTACCGCTGGGGCCCTTGGCGATCCAGGCCTTGCTGTCTTCCATCCAGGCGACGCCGGCGATGTCGAGGTGGATCCACGGCGTATCGCCGACGAATTCTTTGAGGAACATCGCAGCGGTGACGGCGCCGCCGTAGCGGCCGCCGGAATTCATGATGTCGGCGATGCCGCTGCGGATCATCTCACGGTATTCCTCGTCGATGGGCAGGCGCCACATCTTCTCGCCGGAGCGCTGCAAGGCGCCGGTGAGGCGCTGGTACATGGCGTCGTCGTTGGTGAAGATGCCGGCGTTCACGTAGCCGAGGGCGATGACGCAAGCGCCGGTGAGCGTAGCGGCGTCAATGAGGTGCGTGGCGCCGAGCTGGCGCGCGTAGTGCAGGCCGTCGGCGAGCACGAGGCGGCCCTCGGCGTCGGTGTTGATGATCTCAATCGCCTTGCCCGACATGGCGATCTGTACATCGCCGGGCTTCTGCGCTTTGCCCGACGGCATGTTCTCCGTGGCACAGACGAGGCAAAGGACGCGGACCTTCGGCTGGAGGAGTGCGATGGCGCGCATGGCGCCGAGCATGGCGGCGCCGCCGGCCATGTCGTACTTCATCTTCTCCATGCCGTCGGCGGGCTTGATGGAGATGCCGCCGGTATCGAACGTGACGCCTTTGCCGACGAGGCCGATCACAGGTCCAGCGGGCGCGCCTTCCGGCTCGTAGCGGATGACGATGAGGGCGGGCGGCTCGTCCGAGCCTTGGGCCACGCTCCAGAACGCGCCCATCTTGAGTTCCTGGATCTTCTTGCCGTCGAGGACTTCGATGGTCAACTTTGCGCCGCCGAGTTGCGGCGCCAGCTCGCGGACCATGTTCTGCGCCCGTTGCGCGAGGATGGTGGGCGTCATGCGATTGCCCGGTTCGTTGACGAGCTCGCGCGTGAAGTTCTGCGACTCGGCGATGATGCGGCCTTCGTCGAGGGCGCGCTGCAATGCAGCGGCGTCGCCGCTGGCGACAACGGTGACGGAGTCGAGCTTCTGGTCTTTGCGATCGCTCTTGTAGGTGTCGGGGTCGAAGTCGCCGACGAAAGCGCCTTCAACGACGGCGCGGACATTCTGTGAAGAGCCCTCTGCAGGTCCGTCGGGGGCGCAGATGGCAAGCGAGCGGATCGCCTTCGGCTTGCAGAAGCGCACGGCGGTGCCGGCGCACTTGCGCAGTTCGTACGCCGTGAAGTTCTTGGCTTTGCCGCCGCCGACGAGGAGGAGACGTTTGGCCTGCAATCCCGAGGGCCGGTGCAGCATGACGGTCTCGAAGATCTTGCCGGTGACCTCGCCGCTGGCGATGAGGTCAGCTGCCGCGGCTTTGACGGCAGCGTCAGAACAAAGGACCTCGGGGGCCGTCTTGTCCTTCTCGCCGCGGTCGACGACGACGGCGACGAGGCACTCGGTCGCCACAGCGGAAGCAAGGGAGACTTGCAGGCTGGCTTTCATAGGACGAAATGACGAGTATAGCGCGCCAAGCTTCCCACCCTGACAACCCCGGCCAGAGTGGGGCACCCAAGGCAAGGCAAACCCGTAGATCCTTCGGCCAAAGGAAGGCCTCAGGATGACGAATCGCTAATGGGTTGGGGCGACCAGCGCTACACGAGACGAGACAGGCTCGAGACAGGGCTACACGACGCGGGCGGCGGCCCTTCGACTGCGCTCAGGACTACGCTTGACCCGCGCTCACCAGCGCCCTAGAGTTCCGTCCTAACGGCAAGAGCGATGATCGGGCGGCAAATCTCGCATTACCGCGTGCTGGCGCAACTGGGCGCCGGCGGCATGGGCGTGATTTACGAGGCGGAGGACACACGCCTCGGCCGGCGCGTCGCGCTGAAGTTCCTGCCCGAGCGGCTTGCCCAGGATGCGGCGGCGCTAGAGCGATTCCAGCGCGAGGCACGGGCAGCGTCGTCGCTGAATCATCCGAACATCTGCGTGATCTACGACATTGATGCGGCCGACGGGCAACCCTTCATCGCGATGGAGCTGCTCGAAGGGCAGAGTCTCGACCGCATGCTGCACGGGTCGCCGTTGCCGCTGGCGCGCGTGCTCGACCTGGGCATGCAGACGGCGGATGCGCTCGATGCGGCACATGCCAAGGGCGTGATCCATCGCGACATCAAGCCGGGCAACATTTTTGTTACCACGCGCGGGCAGGTGAAGGTGCTGGATTTCGGGCTGGCGAAGCTGGCGGAAGATGCACCCCTCAATGCGACGGCCGCGACTTCGCCGACGAACCTGACGAATCCCGGCACGGCGCTGGGAACGATCGCTTACATGTCGCCGGAGCAAGCGCGCGGCGAGGAACTCGACCGGCGCACGGACCTGTTCTCGCTGGGCACGGTGCTGTACGAACTGGCGACGGGCAAGCATCCGTTCGGTGGCGCGACGACGGCGGTGATCTTCGATCGCATCATGAACCAGGCGCCACAGCCGGCGGTAGCGCTGAACGCTGAGCTGCCGGCGGAGATGCAGCGCATCATCGCCAAGTCGCTGGAGAAGGACCGCGACATCCGCTATCAGAGTGCCGGCGATCTGCGCGCCGACCTGAAGCGTTTGCGCCGCGAGACGGAATCGGGACACACTCCGGCGGTAGCGCCATCGTCTTCGGCTGCGCCTGCTCCTGCGCCGGCTTCGAGTTCTGTGCTGGTCGCGGCGGCGAAGCAGCACAAGTTCGGCGTCGGCGTGATGATGCTGTTCCTCGCTGCGACCGTGGCGGCGGCATTGTTCGGGATCTATACGCTGGCGACGCGGCCGCGTGCGACGCCATTCCGGAACGTGAACATCACGAAGGCGACCGACCTGAGCACGGCGGGACTGGTCGCCATCTCGCCCGACGCCAAGTACCTGCTGTACGCGGTATTCGATAAGCGCCGGCAGAGCCTGTGGCTGCGTCACGTGCCCACGAACAGCAATACGCAAGTGCTGCCGCCCGATGTTGCCAGCATCAACGGACTGCAATTCTCGCGCGACGGCAACTACTTCTATTTCGTCCGCAGCACGAACCCACAGCGGACGCGCAGGGTACTGTTCCGCGCGCCGGTGCTGGGTGGGACGCCGGTGCCGATCGTGGATGACGTGGACAGCGACGTGACGTTCTCGCCCGACGGCAAGCGCGTGGCGTTCATGCGCTACAACAATCCCGAGTTCGGCAAGTTCTACCTGATCACCGCGCAGGTGACGGGCGGGGACGAGCGAGTGCTGGCGAGCGGGCCGTATCCCGGAATGCGATCGCCCACGTGGTCGCCGGACGGAAACACGATCGCAGTGCAAGGCGACACGCCGGACAAGGAAATAACGAAGCCGTTGGTCGCCGTCGACGTGCATACGGGTGCGGTGCGAACGGTGTTCGGCGTCCCCGGCACGACCATTTACGGTCCCGTGTGGCATACGGATGGCAAGGGCGTCCTGGTGCTGTTCAATCGCCTGGACTTTCAGGGCCTGCAGATCGGCTACGTCAGTTATCCGCGGGGCGAGCTGCATCGCGTGACCAACGACACGAACGCGTATACACAGCTGGCGGTGTCGGAGGATGGCAAGACGCTCGCGGCCGTGATGGTGCGGAACGAATTCGACATCGTGCGGTTGCCGGCGCAACCCACGGCGGGCGCGGAAGCCGTACACATAACGAGCCGCACCGGCGGCGGGCGCGTGGACTGGCTCGACGACGACCGCGTGCTGCACTCTCTGGACGGCAAGGTCTACGTTACGCCCGGCAGTGGTGGCGAAGCACAGCCGTTACTGGCGGACGAAGAGCACTACATGACGGGCGCGATGCGATGCGGCGCGCAAGGCATCGTCTTCACGCGCTCACCGCGCAAAGAGAAGGGCGATGCGACGATCTGGCTGGCGGACCGCGACGGCAAGAATGCGCGCCAGTTGACGCACGGCAGCCACGACCTCGATGGCTTCTGCACTCCCGATGGGCGCTGGCTGAGCTACTTCGACTATGCGAAGAACCAGATCGTCCGCATGCCCGTCGCGGGCGGCGAAGCGAAGGTGATCTTCACCGGCCAGGTGGCGTGCAGTGACGCCTCGTCCGATGGCAAACGCGTCCTGGTGTGTTACTTCGGCGGCCAGCCGCGAACGCGCCGCGTGGCGGTGTATGACCTGGAGAGCGGAAAACAGTTGCAGGAGATGGAAGCCGATCCCGAGGGCACGGGCGCAGGGCGCTTCACGCCCGATGGCAAGGCGCTGGCGTACGCGCGCTGGCCTGTCGGTGAAATGATGAACCTGTGGACGGAGCCGCTCGGCGGCGGCCAGCGAAAGCCGCTCACGTTCTTCAAGAACGATCCCAAGCCAACGAACATCCTCGATTATGCGTGGTCGCCGAACGGGAAGTGGCTGGCGCTGCAGCGCGCGCGGCCGGAGAGCGACGTGGTGTTGCTGCGCGAAGGTGCAGCACGGTAAGCGTGGTCGGGTTGAAAAATGTACTGACGGCGTCGTGAAGCCAGGAGTCGCGGGGTCCTTCGACTACGTCCCGTCCCGAAGCTTCGGGACGGGACTTCGCTCAGGATGAGCGGTTCATGGTGGATTGATGCGTTAGCGGCGGTGGGCGGCTCGAAAGGCAAAACCCGTAGATCCTTCGGCCAAAGGCAGGCCTCAGGATGACTTAGCAAAAAGAAACCCGTAGATCCTTCGGCCAAAGGCGGGCCTCAGGATGACGATCGGGAGAGTGCGGTTAGCGGCGGCGGGAGCGGGCGATCGCTTCACGGGCTTCGCGGTCGGCGGTGCGGCGGCGCTCGGTCTCGCGCTTGTCCCAGGTTTGCTTGCCCTTGGCGAGCGCTATTTCGACCTTCGCTCTGCCATTCCGAAAATAAAGTCTCGTCGGGATGAGGGTGAGTCCCTTTTGCTGCGTCTTGCCGATGAGCTTGCGCAACTCTTCTTTGTGGACAAGCAGCTTGCGGCTGCGGACAGGGTCGTGGTTGGCGTAGCCGCCGTGCTCATAGGGCGAGATGTGGGCGTTGAGCAGCCAGAGCTCGCCATCCTTCACCAGGCCGTATGCATCCTTTAATTGCGCGCGCCCACCGCGGATGCTTTTGACCTCGCTGCCGGTGAGGATCATGCCGGCTTCGAACTTTTCGAGCAGGAAGTAGTTATGACCGGCAGCCCGGTTCTGTGCCGCGTCGCGCTCGCCGGAAGCGACCGGGTCGCGCTTCACGTGCTTCGGCTTCTCGGGTTTGACGGGATGGACAGGGCGCGCGGTCATACGGCAGTTTTCAGTTCTCAGTTGTCAGTTCTCAGTGCCAAAGGGCACGACGGGGCGAACGAAACCGCGCGTCGCGCGTCTTTACACGAGCGCGACACAGGCCAAGGCTCTCGGGGCCATGCTATACAATAAACGGTTCGTGCGCCTGCGCTGCGTCGTCGAAACGTGTCGTGCAAGGAGCTTGATGAGACCAGTCTCCCGCCTGGCCGCAGTCCTCTTGCTGCTCACGCTGCCTGCCGTTGCCGATAAAGCCAAATCACTCTACGACAAGGGCCGAGACTCGGAGCAGCGGCAGAAATACGAAGAGGCGTACGAGTTCTATCGCCAGGCCTACGACCTGAAGCCGAAGGATATCCGCTACCGGCTGGCGTTCGAGCATAGCCGGTTCCTGGCAGGCGCGGCGCACGTCCACAACGGGCAGCTGCTGCGCGACGGCGGCAAGCTGCAGGAAGCGCTCGCCGAGTTCCAGAAGGCGGCGCAGATCGATCCCGCAAGTTTTATCGCACAGCAGGAGATACGGCGTACGCAGGATGCGATCAACGCTGGTTCCGCGCCCGCGTCGGCGACGCCGCCACCGGAGATATCCCGTCGCATCGAGCAGGCGGCCGGGCCGGCGGAGCTGGCGCCCATCGATCCGCGGCC
>CAYWSH010000011.1:0-47251 GCA_964460655.1 uncultured Terriglobales bacterium
AGCGTGGAGAAGACAAGGTGACCGGTGAGCGCGGCGCGGATGGCGATCTCGGCGGTCTCGAGGTCGCGGATCTCGCCGACCATGATGACGTCGGGGTCCTGGCGCAGGATGGTGCGCAACCCGCTCGCGAACGTCAGACCGATCTGCGTGTTCACGTGCATCTGGTTGATCCCGGGCATCTGGTACTCGACGGGATCCTCCAGCGTGATGATCTTCTTGTCGGTGCCGTTGATGTTGGTGAGCGCGGCGTAGAGCGTGGTCGTCTTGCCGCTGCCCGTCGGGCCGGTGACCAGGAAAATGCCGTGTGGCCGCGCCGTGATGGCTTCCATGCGCGCGAGCCCATGCTGGCCGAAGCCCAGTCCGCCCAGAGTGATCTTCTTGGATTCGTTGCGCTCCAGGATACGCATCACAACGCTTTCGCCCCACAGCGTGGGCAGCGTCGAGACGCGCAGGTCGATGTCCTTGCCCATGACCTTCAGGCGGATGCGGCCGTCTTGCGGCAGGCGGCGCTCGGCGATGTTGAGCTTCGCCATCAGCTTCAGGCGCGAGATGATCGCGGCCGCCATCTGCTTCGGTGGCGCTTCGATGGGATAGAGCACGCCGTCGATGCGATAGCGGATGCGGAGCTCGTCTTCCATCGGCTCGATGTGAATGTCGGAGGCGCGGCTTTCGACGGCGCGCGCAATCAGGTTGTTGACCAGGCGGATGACGGGCGCTTCCAGCGCGAGGTCGCGCAGGTGCTCCACGTCTTCTGAGCTCTCGTCGAGCGTGGCGACTTCTTCGCGCGCGGAGCCGTTGAAGTAGAACTTCTCGACCGCGTCGGCGACCTCGGCTTCGAGCGCGAGGTGCGGCACCGGCTCGAGGCCGGTGGTCAGGCGGATGGAGTCGAGCGTCTCGTAGTCGAGTGGGTCGGCCATGGCGACGAGCAACCGGCCTTCCCGCAGTTCGAACGGGAAGACCTTCGCGGTGCGCAGGAAACGCGGCGCCAGCTTCATTTCGGGCGCGACTGGCGGGAATTGTTCGGCGCTGATGATCGGGACGTCGAGCTGCTGACTGAGCGCGGCCAGCAGGTCGCGCTCGGCGATCACACCAAGGTCGATGAGCAGCTTGCCCAGGCGTTCGCGGTTCTGCTCCTGGAGCTGCAGGGCACGCTCGAGGTCGGCGGCGGATATCTTGCCGGCAGCGATGAGAATCTCGCCCAGCAGCTGCGCGCGCGCGAAACGGGTTGCGGGGGCCGCGCTCATCAGTACTCCAGGACCTCCAGGCCTTTCATGAAGGCGTCGCGCGTGATGGCATTGGCGCGGAACTGGTCGATGTCGTGCTTCTGCGCGCGGACGACGATGGTCGCCTTCTCCAGCCCTTGCGGCGTGACGTTGCTCGTGTGGATGACGATGCCGACTGATTCACTGGCCCCGAGCAGCGACGTCATGGTGTGGCCGAAGTCGGCGAGCGCTTTCTCCGCGAGGTCTTTCGCGGCGGTGCGGCGTTGCTGGGCTTCGTCGCGGCGTGATTTGTCGGTGGGCTGCGTGTCGAACAGGCTCGCCGGGCGCGACAGGCTGACCTCGAAGGTGAAGATCACACCGTAGCCGGGCAAGTAGGCGCCGCGGGCCTTGTCGAGATAGGCGAACGGACCCGGAAAGTTCTGGTTGAGCGAGCCGTCGAGCACGGATTCGAACACGCGGATCTGTTCTCGCACGCGCACGAGGTTGGCTTTGTCCTGGTCGGTGGCGAAGGCGGCCGACGCCAGAAGTGCGGCGATCACGAATTGGCGAATGGTCATTCTCATATCAACTTCTCCGTGGGCTCCGGAGCTTCGCTCCGGTTCGCCGGCCGAGGGCGGTCGGCGCTACACGTTCTTCGTTATTGGCCTCCCGTAGGCTGGCCCTGGGGCGCGTTGGCGTTGTGCCACATGCTCTCCAGGTACACGGTGTGCTGCTGCACGGCTTGCCACAGGTTCTGCTGCGATTGCTGCAGCTGGCGGACCTGCATCGCGACCTGCGTTACGCGTCCATCGTCGAGCTTCTTTTCCGCATTCGGCGTGGCTACGGGTCGCGCGTGCCCCAGTTGCTGATCGACGGCGGCCTGCACCAGCGCCTTGACCTGCTGCTCGTTCAAGGAGGCAGCGTTCGCGGTGATGACCGGGGCGTTGGTGAACGCCAGCTGCAAGCCGTTCCGGTCGGCGTGGATCGTCGGGCGCACGAGCACGACAAAGAGCAGGCACGCAGCGACGGCGATGGCGCTGGCGCGCGAGAACCACATGGCACTGACGTCGAGCCACGCGGCACGACGGGCCGCGGGCTGCACAGCGACGTTCAGCGGCAGCGGCTCTTCGGCCGGCCAGCCGGCGCGCAGCTTCTGGCTGACGGTGCGGAACTCCGCCAGCTCGGCGCGGCACACGGAGCACGCAGTCTCGTGTGCCGCGCAATTCAATTCCTGGTCGGGCGTAAGTTCGCCGGCCATTCGTTCGAAGAGCAGTTCGCGGTATTCGTTACAACGCATGTTGCACACTCCAAGAAGAGCAGATCCCTCGTCCGCCGCGGCGGACTCGGGATGACAAACAAGAAAATGTCGGAAAAAGAGAGACGGCTAGCGCACGATGCGCAGGGCGGGCTTTTCGAGGCCGATGCGCAGTTGATCGAAGGCGGCGTAGAGGCGCGATTTGATGGTGCTGACCGGTTCGCCGAGGATCTCGGCGATCTCCTCGAACTTGAAGCCGTCGTAGACCTTCAGCAGCACGACCTCGCGTTGTTCGGTGGTGAGCTTGCCGATCAAGGCGCGCACGGTCATGCGCAGTTCGCGCGATGCAACCGGCTGCGGACCGAGCTGTTCCTCGTCCAACTCCGGCGACCACTGCGCTTCCTGCGCGGCGTGCGTGCGCAGGTGCGAGCGATGCTGGTTCACGGCGATGCGATACAGCCACGGACCGAACTTCGCGGCGTCCTCCAGATCGCGCAGCTTGGTGTAAGCGCGCAAGAAGGACTCCTGGGCCAGGTCGCGCGCCTGCTCGCGCTCGCCGGTCAGCCGGTACAGGAAGTTGTAAAGCGGTCGCTGCCATCGCCACACGAGGAGGTTGAAGGCATCGGTACGCCCGTCAAGGACCTGTTCGACGAGTTCCCTATCGAGTTGCTCTTTCAACCTGCTTCACCCTTCATGACGCAACGAGTCTGGAAAAAGACGACCGCAGTCCAACTTTTTGTGGTCCTTATTGTCACCCGCCCGCCCCAGGCACGCGATGGGGTAATCAGGTGAGTTAACTACCGAGTTAACACTTAGTCCTGCCCTACCGCCGACACCTTACTCCGCTCGTGCTCGTGGCCGTGATGGATGGCGGCAAGCCACGGGGCTTTCTCCGCCTCGATGATGAACTGATAGGCGAAGAGCCGCTTGGCCGAGCCGGTGACGCCGCGCAACGCGCCGAACATGGCGCGGAACCAGCCGCGGCGCGCGGCGCGTGGGAACAGCATGGGTAGCGGGACGGCCGTGGTGCGCAGGTTCTGGATCTCGAGACCCGCGCCCTGAATGAGTTCGCGGAAGGTCGAGAGCGTGAAGAAGCGGAGGTGGCCGGAGTCCATGATGCCGCGCGGCTCGTAGCTGAAGCGTCCCATCATCAGCCGCAGGCGCACATAAAGATTCGCGACGTTCGGCACGCAGGCGATCACCTTGCCGCCGGGTTTCAGTGTTTCCAGGATGCGACGGAGCGCCGCCGCAGGATCTTTCAGGTGCTCGAGGACGTCGCCGAGGATGACGTAATCGAATGCTGCCGAGTAAGGACGCAGGTCGAGCTGCTCGACGTCGCCGACGATGAGCGAAGCGCAGGTGTCGCGGGCTTCGTCGGCGGCCACCGGGTCCTGTTCGATACCGGTGACCACAAGGCCGCGCGCGCTAAGCTCGCGATCGAGATAGCCGCCGGCGGTGCCGACGTCGAGGACCTTGCTGCCCTTCGGGGCAGATCGCAACAGCTCGAGGATCTGGCTGTGGCTCGAACCGGCGTGGTCCTTCATCTCGTAGATGGGCGAAGTAGCATCATAGAGCTCGGAGCGCCACACACCCCAACGCGCCAGGCGGAATTTACAGCACTCCCAGACGCAGTGCATGGCGTACGGGATGCCGTTCACCCGGCTGATCTCATCTCCGTAAAAGGTGGGAATGGGGACTTCCTGGATGCGGGAGCCGCGCGCAAAGAGTTCCAGAAGTATTTGCGTGTCGAAGTGCCAGATCTCGCTGTTGCGGACGAGCGGCAGGCGGCGCAGCGCAGCGCAACTGTAAGCGCGATACCCGGAGTGAAATTCGCTAAGGCGCAGGCCGGTGAGCCTGCGCTGCATGGCAGTGAGGATGCGGTTGCCAAAATACTTGTACGCGGGCATGCCGCCGGCGCGCGCGTCGCAGCCGGGCAGCATGCGCGAGCCGAGGACCACGTCAGCCTCGCCGTTCACTACCGGGCCGACGATCTGCCACAAGATCTCGGGTGCGTACTGGCCGTCGCCATGCAGCAGCACGACGACATCAAAGCCGCGATGCAGGCAGTACTGGTAGCCGCGTTTCTGATTCCCTCCGTAGCCGCGGTTCTGGCGGTTACGCAGGACTTTCAGCTTTTCGATGCCGTGACGGCGCTTGTATTCCAGGGCGGCATCGTAGGACTGATCGTGTGAGGCATCGTCGAAGACGACGACCTCTTCCACTTGCTCCATCACCGCGGGCGGGATGCGGTCGAGCGTCTTCAGCAGCAGGTCGGCCGCGTTGTAGCTGACTACGAGGATGCAGACGCGCTTCACGCGGAGCTCCCGACGGCGATCTCTTCTTTATGCGTGGCGCGCACCGCGACGTCCTTCATCGCGCCCGCCTGTGCCACCGCGATGAACCCGATGGCGAACGCCTGGTCGCGGTCGAGCTTATCGAGGTAGTAGCAGACGAACGGGAACAGCAGGCCAAAGAAGGGCGCGAGCCCCAGCCACACGAGCCAGAGCACGTTGCGCTGGAAGAATTGCAGAAAATCAATGCTCAGCTTGCCCATCAGCTGGAAGTAGCCGCCGGTGGGCTCGAGCCGCAGCGTCGCGAAACCGGCCTGCTGCAGCAAGTGGTCAAGGCCGTGGCGCGTATAGCGGAAGAAATCGTGCGGCGCCTGGTGCAGTTCCCAGAATTGCGGCACGGCGATGAAGAGCTGCCCGCCGGGACGCAGTACACGACGCACTTCGAAAAGAGCGGCGAGCGGATCGGCGACGTGCTCGAGGACGACAGTACTGATGGCCGCGTCGAACGACGCGTCGGCGAACGGAAGCGCGGTCAGGTCGCCGGCAACCGATAGATGCGAGTAGTCCCAGGCCGCATCGCCGACGGCGCTATCGATCGCGACATAGCGGACCTTGTCAAACAACGGGCGGAAGGGGCATTCACCCGCTCCGGCGTCGAGGACGCGCGCGCCTTCGGGCAGTCCCGCAGCGAATTGTGAAAGCCCTGTCTCGATGCGGTCGTGAAAGGGGTCGAGGCGAGCGCGGAGCCAGCGAGGGAGGAGCTGGCGGGCCAGTCTTAGGAACCGTGGGTTGTGCAAATTGTCCCTCGCGTGGGGTGATTATAGTGCGGAACCGCGCTGGCCTGCTTCCGTGGCGCCCCACTCCGCGATGCCCACGCGTTAGGCCAAAGACTGTGGTTTTCGCAATAAGGTCGCTTTCGGATTGCCGCAAGCGGCGTCTGTCTATATAGTCGAGCGCCTGTTCGGCGATTCCAGCTGAAGTCGAGGTCGCCACCTGCTGTGCGTGCAGTACGCCATCTTCTCTTATTCCTCCTCCTGCCTGTGGTGTGTCTCGCCCGCGATAAAGACGCAACCGACACGGAAACTACCGTAGGACGGACGCTGACGGCGGCCATTCGCGTTCAGTTGGAAGAGTTCATCGAACAGCAGTGCCGGATCCAAGGGGTGGATGCCCGGCTCGTGCGCGCGCTGATCGAAGTGGAATCGAACTGGAACCCGAGCGCGGTATCACGCCGTGGAGCGCTCGGCCTGATGCAATTGATGCCGAAGACGGCGGCGGGATTGGGCGTCGAGAAGCCGCTCGACCCGCGCGAGAACATCCGCGGCGGGATCGCCTACTTGAAGGCGCTGCGCGGGCGTTTCGGCGGGGACTTGAAGCTCATGATGGCCGCGTACAACGCCGGCGAGAGCCTGGTGGCAGAGTCGCGCACCGTGCCGGACTTCCGCGAGACCCAGGACTTCGTGCAGCGCGTGAGCGCGCTGTACCGCAAGCTGCGGGGCAAAGAGGCGAAACCCGCGATCCGACTGGCGCGGGCCGAGAAAGCGATGCCCCCGGTGCTGAAGGCGTCGCTGCCGAAGCTCGCGCTGGCGCAGGCGCCGGTAGTAAGCGCACAGCCAGGGGAGAGCACGGTTGCGCCAGCGCCGTCCTCGATCCATGCCGTCGTCGAACACGGGCGCGTGGTGTTCGTGAATTACTAAGAGCCCAGCCAAAGCAAAACGCCCGGTCGAGGGGCGACCGGGCTCCTACCTGGACAACAGCAGGAAGTCAGTTGCTGATCTGTTCGTCGTACGCGTGCGCGATGGCGTACTCGGTCAGCGCCGTCAGCTTCTCGTCCATCGTCAGCGAGCTGCGCGGCGCAAGCGCCGTCTTCTTCTGCGCCATCTGGCGGAGCAGCTGGAGCGTGCGCTCGGATTCGTCCGAATTCGGCGTAACCGCCTGCAAGAAGAACCAGAGGAAGTGCCGCGTCTGGTCTACGGCGGCCTTGAGGTCACGCACAGAGTCGAGGTCGATGCGCTCGCCGACGGCATCCATTCGCTCGCCGCAAGCCGCGTCGATGAGTTCGGCGTTCATGTCGTTCTGCAGCGAAACCAGCTGGGCTGCCAGCCACGAAGCGCGTTGTGCGAAATCCTTCATCACGACCTCGCTTACTAAGGGCACGTTATTCCCGTGCCGCATCGCGCGCAAATGACGGTGGTAATCGAGCGTACCGATGAAGGTAATGGCGGCTACTCGCCTGTAGCGCTAGCACTTGCGGGGCGGCTCCGGGCCCATAGCCAGGTAAGGAAAGCGATGATCGCGGTGATCCCTACCACGATACCTTCTGAGCGGCCCATGCGGACCACGAGTGCCAGCGTGAACAGCACACCAAGGACGCTGCAGACCTCGCCGGCTGGCAAACGAAATGCCGCGGGCTGCGCGGAGCGACGGCGCAGCACGAATAAGGAGGCGCAGACCACGCCGTAGGTGAACAGGCGTGCGACCGCCGAAAGCGTCAGGTTCCAGGCGAAATTGCCGTAGGCGGACAGCGCCCACATGGGAACGGCAAAGAGCACGATGGAGACATGCGGCGTGCGGAAGCGCGGATGGATGAGTCCGAAGAAGCGCGGGAACTCGCCGTTCTCGGCCATCGCAAATGTCAGGCGCGGACCGTTAAGCATTTGGGCGCTGAGGTAACCATAAAGCGCGACGACCGCCATGGCGGCGATAAACGCGGCGCCGGCATCACCCAAGATGACTTGCGCGGTAGCGGCCAGCGGGCGGGCGGCATGTGCCGCGTCGGCCAGCGTGCGGATCACGACGAACTGCGTGAGCGTGTAGAGCACCAGGCAGATACCGAGCGCGGCGAAAAGTGCGAAGGGCGCGTCGCGCCGCGGGTCGCGCGCTTCGCCCAGGGGCATGAGCGCCCCTTCGAACCCGCCGTAAGCAAAAACAAGCAGCAGGATGGCTTGCAGCCAGCCGCCAACACCGCCGGTCGGCGTGGCTTGCGTGACCTGCGGATGCGTGCGCGCGATGTAGATGAGGCCCACGGCGAGCAGTCCCGCCATCGGGAGCAGCTTCGCCCAGGTGAACAGATTGCTCATGCGCGTGCCCGACGTCACGCCGCGATAGTTGACGAAGGCAACGATGGCGATGATCACCGCGAGGATGGTGACACGCAGCACCCGCGTGGTCGCATCGGGCCAGAACTGCCCGAGATATGTCACGAGGAGATTGGCGTTGGCGGCGGACGCGGTCAGGCGCGTCACCCAGGCGAGCCACGCCACCAGGATGGCGATGAAGCGCCCGAACGCAGCGTGCGCATACAGATAAGGACCGCCGGCGCCAGTGAAGCGCGAGGCGACCTCGGCGAAGCAACCAATGACAATGGCCATCGGGATGGTGGCGATGAGCCAGACGAGCGGGCTGCGTGTGCCGACCAGCCCGGCGATGGTCGCGGGGAGTCCAAAGATGGCGCTGCCGACGATGGAGTTGACGACCAGCGCCACCAGGCTCCAGCGTCCGATGGCGCGTACGAGTTCAGGCTGCGAGGGATTCGGCACCGCGAAGGTTGTAGCACATCGGGCAGCGACAAAGGCGCACTGCCGGCGCGGCTGTGCCACACGATCACGGAGTGGCGGCGACGACCGTGCGGAAATAATCGAGCGAGAGCTTCAGTCCTTCTTCCAGACTGATCTTCGGCTCCCAGCCGAGGAGTGTGCTGGCCTTGGCGATGTCAGGGCAGCGCTGCTTGGGGTCGTCAGTCGGAAGAGGCTCATGGCGCAGGCGGCTCTTCGAGCCTGTGACTGCCAAAACCTTCTGCGCGCACTCCAGCATCGTGAATTCCGTCGGATTGCCGATGTTCACCGGCAGATGCTCGCTGCTGCGGGAGAGGCGGAGTATGCCGTCGATCTCGTCGCTCACATAGCAGAAGCTGCGCGTCTGTTTTCCGTCGCCGTAGATGGTGAGGTCGTCGCCGCGCAGCGCTTGCTTCATGAAGTTGGGGATCACGCGGCCGTCGTTCAACTGCATGCGCGGGCCGAAGGTATTGAAGATGCGCACGATGCGCGTGTCGAGCTGGTGATAACGGTGGTACGCCATGGTGGCGGCTTCGGCGAAGCGCTTGGATTCGTCGTAGACGGAACGCGGACCGATGGAGTTCACGTTGCCCCAATAGGTCTCACGCTGCGGATGCTCGAGCGGGTCGCCGTAGCATTCCGAGGTCGAGGCGAGCAGGAACTTCGCGCCGTATTTCTTCGCGACGTCGAGCGCGTTGAACGTGCCGTACGAGCCGACCTGTAAGGTCGCGATGCCGTGCTGCATGTAGTCCACCGGGCTGGCGGGCGAGGCGAGGTGGAAGACGTAGTCCACGCGACCGGGGTCGAAGGGCCGCGAGACGTCGAGCTGGCGGAACTCGAAGCGGGCATCGTTCTGGAAGGAGGCGAAGTTTGCGATTCGGCCCGTCAGCAGGTTGTCAGCGGCGATGACGTGGTGGCCGTCGGCGAGAAGTGCCTCGCAAAGGTGCGAACCGAGGAAGCCGGCGCCACCGGTGACGAGCGCGCGCACGCCTACTCTTTCCCGCTGGCAACCGCGGTGCGTTCGTGGGCGGCGATGCTGGGGCGGCCGACGCTGATGTACGTCAAGCCATGCTGCGCCATCGCGGCACGCGAGAACAGATTGCGGCCGTCGAGCACGATGGGGTATTTCAACGCGGCGTTCAGGCGGTCCAGGTCGAGCGCCGCGAACTCTTCCCAGTCTGTCAGGACGAGGAGCGCGTCGGCATCTTTCGCCGCGGCATAGGCGTCGCGCGCGAACGTAACACTCTCGGTCAGGACGGCGCGCGCGCGTTCCATCGCGGCGGGATCGTAGGCCGCAATGGTGCAACCTTCCTGCACCAGCGCCTGGATGATGGCAACAGCGGGCGACTCGCGGATGTCGTCAGTACCGCCCTTGAAGGCGAGGCCGAGGGCGGCGAGGCGCTTCCCTTTCAGCGTCCACAGGGTCTTGCGCACTTTGCGCAGGAAGATCTGGCGCTGCTCGTCGTTGATGCGCATGACCTCTTCGAGCAGGCGGAAGTCGTAGCCGCACTCGCGCGCCACCGCGCTGAATGCCTTTACATCCTTCGGAAAACAAGACCCGCCGTAGCCGATGCCCGGCTGGAGGAAGCGCGGGCCGATACGAGCATCGAGCCCAATGCCCTGGCGGACCTGCTCAACGTCGGCGCCCACGGCTTCGCAGATGTTGGCGACCGCGTTGATGAACGATATCTTCATCGAGAGGAAGGCATTGGAAGCGTGCTTGATGATCTCGGCGCTCTTGCTGCTGGTCACCAGCAACGGTGCGGCTTTGCCGCAGGCGACAGCGCACGCCAGCGCATCAGGACGGCGCGCGTATTCGCCGCTGGTCAGCGGTTCATAGACAGCACGCAGCGTCCCGGCGGCATGTTCGGAATCAGCGCCGACGACGATGCGATCTGGACACAGAAAATCTGCGACAGCGCTGCCTTCGCGCAGGAATTCGGGATTCGAGGCGACGTCGAACTCCACCTGCGCGGCCGCGTTGCGTTTTATGACGCGGCGTATCCACTCGCAGGTGTAGACGGGAACCGTGCTTTTCTCGACGACCACGGTGTGGTGGCGAAGATTCTGCCCGATCTCGCGCGAAACCGATTCAACGTACGAGAGGTCAGCGTCGCCCTGTTGGGTCGGAGGGGTACCTACCGCGATGAACACAACCTCACTGGCACTGACCGCTTCCGCGAGCGAGCCAGAGAAGCGCAGGCGCTGGCCGCGATGGCGCGCGAGCAGCTCCGGAAGATGTTGCTCGTGGATGGGGACTTCGCCGCGCACGAGGGCGGCGATCTTCTGGTCGTCGTTGTCGATGCAAACCACATCGTGGCCAAGCTCAGCGAGACAGGCTGAGGTGACCAGTCCGACGTATCCGGAACCGACGACGGCAATCCGCATTTTTGGGTTTCCCCTGGGCCCGAAACACGAGTCTAACATCGCGCATCCGAAGGCAGGTCCGGAGTAGGTCTTCTCCCGTATTAAGGCGGATAATGTCCCTTTTTCCTATGGGTTGGGTGTGACGAGATAGCTGATTACTGATATAACTTGGCATTTCAAAGTGCCAGCCAGGTGCAGTGGGGCCCCGTACGCGAGTCGGTCGCCTCGATGCCGGCTCCGGGGGCGACCTTTGTCTCATCTTTTCCAGCACTATTGCTTCAAGAGTAAAATTCCCACGCACGCCGGCGACCTACGAGTGATTTGGGCGCGCACTGGGTTTGGGAATCGGCTAGTAGTCCGCGAAACGCAGTGGACTCGAGAATGGAATTACCGCAAGACCTGAGGTTTTGCGGGTAAGCGGTTCAAAGCGCGGCGGTTATGTCACAAATGCCCTGTAAGTGACGGGGCGAAGCTGTATCGCGGGGAGGCAGGATGCACCGAGAGACGGCACACTCCGGCGAGGCGCGGCCGATCGGCGAGCGCAGCGCGGCGCAATGGTTCGCCGCGTACACCTGTCCCCGGCATGAAAAGCGCGTACGCGAGCAGTTGGAGCGGCGCGCGGTTGAGAACTTCCTGCCGGTCTACGAAGCCGTGCACCGCTGGAAGGACCGGCGAGCGCGCGTGGAGCTGCCGCTGTTCCCGGGTTACATCTTTGTACGCATCCCGGCGATCGAGCGCTTGCGCGTGCTGGAAGTGCCCAGCGTAGTCCGGTTGGTGGCATTCAATGGACAACCGACACCGTTGCCGGAGCGCGACATCGACATCCTGCGGCAGGGTTTGACCGGCGAGGTGAAGGCACTGCCGCATCCTTATCTCAAAGTCGGGCGGCGCGTGCGTGTGAAGCGCGGCGTGATGGCGGGGCTCGAAGGCATCCTGCAGCGTCGTAAAGAAGGTTTTCGTTTGGTGATCTCGATCGACTTGATCATGCGGTCGCTCTCGATCGAAGTGGATGCGGCGGACGTAGTCGCCGTCTAGGTGATCGTGGCGGTTTTCATCGGGGTTCGTTCTCTTTTCCGAAGTGGAGAATCGTTTATGCGTAACTCCCTCAAGCTGTCGGTAATCGTGCTGGCGGGCGTGCTGCTCGCCGGCGTCGCGGCGTTCGGCCAGGATGGCCGGGTCTACGGCACGCGCGAGAAGTCGCAGGCGGAAAAGGAAGCCGAGCGGCTGGCGACGCTCTCCGCCGAACAGATCATCAGCATCTTGGCGAAAGAGCCGGGCCTGATGCTGCAATTCAAGCGCGACCTGGTGCGCATGGTGTACAGCGAAGGCCGCATCCTCGATGCCGACGAGTTCACCGACGAGGCCGCGTTCCGCCTCCTGCGTGAAGACGTGAACGTGCGGCGCATCGCGACCAAGGAGATCGAGAACCGCAACTACGTCCGTCCCAAGCCGACGCAGGAGGAGATCGAGCGCCTGCGGCAGCTGCGCGAATACTACGGCGTGTATCTGGAGCCGGAGAAGTCGGCGACGGAACTCGGCCCGAACGGGCAGCCGGTCAAGTCGAAGAACCAGGAAGAAGAGTACTGGAAGAAGCACGAACGCGACACGGAGATGCCGCTGCTGCCGACGCTGCAGCGAAATGCGGATGGAACGTATTCGTCGGCGACCACGATGAATGGACCGCTCTCGCCGAACGACACGACGACCTTACCGACTGGCCGCACGATGACGCCGGCGGCGCCGAGCGCGCCCGCTTCGCGTTCCCGTGAGCGTGAACTCAATCGTGCCAGCCTGGAAGACAATCCGTATGAACTGATGACGCCCGACACGAGCCGCATGGCGCGTGTCGGCACGCCCGACATGACCGACATGATCAGTGCCGCGGCAGCAGCGCGCGCCGGCGGCTCCATGGGCGGACTGGACGCGGTCGTAAGCGAAGCCGACTTCGCGCCCGACCGGGCGCGGGCGGCGGCCAGCGCGGGCCTCGGCGGCAGCGGAGCGCAGATATCCCGCGATGGCGCGGACCCGCGCGATCTGCTGCGCCGCCAGGGTGAGTCGCGGCAGGCGCAAGGGTCACAACAGCAGCTGCGTCAGCAGGCGTCGCTCGACCGGCGTGGGTACGAGTATCCGCGCGCGACCGATCTGTATCCGGAAGCCGCGCCCGACATGTATCCCAACCAGTTGATGAAGCGGAAACCGAATCCGTATGCCGACGTGCCGGCACTGTTCGACCTGAACAAGCAGGTGGCCCGGCGGCAGCCGACGCTCGAGCGCTTCGGCATCAACGTGTTCACTGACGGCACCGGTAACTATGACGACTTGCCGATGGATATGCCGGTCGGTCCGGAATACATCCTCGGTCCGGGCGACATCGTGAACGTCGAGATGACGGGCAGCACCGCCCAACGCGCGCAACGCACGGTGGACCGCGAGGGCCGGATCGCCCTGAACGAAGCAGGCATGGTGCTGGTGGCGGGACGCAGCCTGGGCGACGCGCAACGCGCGGTGCAAGCCGCACTGCGCACGCAATTCCGCGACGTGAATGTCGACCTGTCACTCGCGCGCCTGCGTACGGTACGGGTGTACGTGGCCGGCGACGTGGTGCGGCCGGGCGCCTACGACATCAGCGCGCTTTCGACGCCGCTGAACGCGGTGTTTGCGGCCGGCGGCGTGACGGCCAAGGGCTCCATGCGGAACATCGCGCACATGCGTGGCGACAAGCTCATCGAACAGTTCGACGCGTATGACGTGCTGTTGCGCGGCGCGCGCGCTGAGGTGAAGCCGCTTGGCCCGGGCGACACCATCATCGTGAAGCCGCTGACGGCGCAAGTCACGGTGGAAGGCATGGTGCGGCGGCCGGCAGTCTATGAGATCAACGGCGAGCAGTCGCTGGCGGAAGTCCTGGAGCTCGCGGGTGGCGTAATGTCCACCGGCACGCTGCGTCATCTCAGCGTCGAACGTCTCGTCGCCCACGAGAAGCGCGAGATGCAGCCCATCGACATCCCGGAGACCAATACCGATGCGGCCGTGAACAAGATCCTGGCCGAGTTCAAGGTGCAGGACGGCGACCACATCCGGGTTGCGCCGATCCCGCCCGGTACGCAGAACACGCTCTACATCGATGGCCACGTCTACACGCCGGGCAAGTACGCCTTCAAGCCGGGCTCGAAGATCAGCGACGTCGTCAAGCCGTCGGACCTCTTGCCCGAACCGTATTACAAGCACGGCGAGATCATCCGGCTGAATCCGCCGGATTATCAGCCGCAGGTGATCGCGTTCAACCTGGGCGAGGCACTGGCGCATGGCAATGCCGACCTGCCTTTGCAGCCGCTGGATACGGTGCGCGTCTACGGGCGCTTCGACTTTGAGGATCCGCCGGTGGTCACGGTGACGGGCGAGGTCCGCGAGCCGGGCGACCATCGCACGAATGGCGTCACGCACGTCAGCGATGCTGTGTTTCTCGCCGGCGGACTCACGCAGGAAGCCGCGCCCGACGATGTGCAGATCGTACGCAAGGTCGAGAGCAACCGCATGAAGGTGATCAGCGTGAACCTGCGCAAGGCGCTGGCGGGTGATCCCACCGAGAACGTCGTGTTGCAGCCGATGGACCGCGTGCTCATCAGCCGCGACCTGGCGAAGACGAGCCCGGCGGCCGTGACCATCGCAGGCGAGGTCGGAAAGCCGGGCAAGTATCCGATGTCGAATGGCATGACGGCGCTCGAACTGATCAAGCTGGCGGGCGGGCTGACCCGCGGCGCCAACACGCAGTCGGCAGACCTGACGCGCTTCGAGGTCCGTGAAGGCCAGAAGCTGCAGGGCGTGGAACAACCGATCGAACTGGCGAAGCTGCTGGGCGGCGATGCCACGGCCGACGTCCCGCTGCGCGATGGCGACGTGCTGACCATCCGGCAGGTCACCGGCTGGCAGGACCGCGGCGCGTTCATCACCGTGAAAGGTGAGGTCATTCACCCGGGCGGCTACGGCATCCGCGAGGGCGAGCGCTTGAGCTCGATCCTGAAGCGCGCGGGCGGCTTCCGCGCGGGCGCGTATCCGTACGGAGCCGTGTTCATCCGCGAACAGGTGCGCGATGCAGAAGAACACACGCGGCTGGAGCTGATCCGGCGCGTACAGGCGCAGGAGACGTCGCTGAAGGTTCTGCCTGACAATCCACGCATCGTGGACTTCACGCTGGCGCGCGATGCGGCCATCGCGCAGTGGGAAGTGACGCTCGACAAGCTGAAGACCACCCCGCCGACCGGGCGCATGGTCATCCACATCTCGTCGGACATCAAGCATTGGGAGAACACCGCCGCCGACATCGAAGTACGCGCGGGCGACATCATCACAGTCCCGAAGAAGCCGAGCTTCGTCATGGTGACGGGTGCGGTGTTCACGCCGAACGCGGTGAGCTATCGCGGCGGGCATTCGGCGGCGTGGTATCTCGGCCAAGCCGGCGGCCCGACGCAGCAGGCGAACCGCAAGTCGGCGTACGTAGTGCGCGCAGACGGTTCGATCATCGGTGGCGGCGAGCGCATCCTGGGATTGTTCAGCGGCAGCATGCACACCATCTCGCTGCAACCGGGCGACATGGTGGTGGTGCCGGAGAAGGCGATCGGCGGCCCGACGCCGTGGCAGACGATCTTCTCGGGCGCACAGGCATTCTCGTCGCTGGCGTTCGCGGTCAACGTGCTGACGCAGTAAACGGCCGATGTCGTATCCAGTGCACAAGCTGTGGGTGAGCTTGGCGGCCGTGCTGTTGTGCGGCACGCTCATCGCCCAGGAGGCATCCGGTGGCAATGGGGGCGAGAAGGATCCGCCCGCTCCTGCCCCGATCGTCTTCGCGAAGCCGACCGGACCGCGCCCGACTTCGGAGCGCAGCTTTTTGCGCAATCTGGTGTTCGATCAGCAAGCGATCTGGACTTCGCCGCGCGGTCTGCGTCTGCAAGACGCTACCTGGATGGCGCCTCTCACCGGAGTCACGGCGGGACTCGTGATCAGCGACGCGCAGTTCTCGCGTCACCTGAACAACACGCCGTCGCGACTGAATCACAGCCGCGACCTCTCGGATGCGGGCGTGGCGGCGCTGGTCGGGATCCCGGTGGCGCTCTACGGCTGGGGCACGATCACGCGCAACGAGCACCAGCGCGAGACCGGCCTGCTGACGGCGGAGGCGTTGACCAACACGTTCGCACTGGCGACGCTGCTGAAGTACAGCTTTGGACGTCAACGACCGCTCGAGGGGAATCAGCTCGGGCAGTTCGGTCGCAGTGGCGCGTCATTCCCTTCCGAGCACGCGGCGCTAGCGTGGTCGGCGGCGAGCGTGCTGGCGCATGAGTATCCCGGGCCGCTGACGCAACTATTCGCTTACGGCACAGCGACCGCGGTTGCCGCTGCGCGCGTCACCGGCAAAGAGCACTTCCCTTCCGACGTCTTGATCGGCAGCGCTCTGGGATGGTTCGTCGGGCGCCAGGTATATCGTGCGCATCACCAGCCGGAGGTCGGCGGGTCGGAGTTCGGTGAGTTCGTGCGCGCCAGCGAGCGCGAGCGGCCGGCGGAGAGTATGGGCTCACCGTACGTTCCGCTTGATAGCTGGGTGTACGGCGCATTCGACCGGCTGGCGGCACTGGGATTCGCGCCTACCGGATTCATGGGACTGCGACCGTGGACGCGCATGGAGTGCGCGCGCCTGGTGCAGGACGCAACCGATCGGCTCGGCGGTGACGAGTCCACGCAAAAAGAGGCTCGGCGGATCGAGCAGGCGCTGCGTGCTGAGTTTGCGTTGGAAGAGGCGCGGCTCGGTGGCGGCGCGAACTTTAACCTGCGGCTGGATTCGGTCTATACGCGCGTGACCGGCATCAGCGGCACGCCGGTGCGTGACGGCTTCCACTTCGCGCAGACGCTGACGAATGACTATGGGCGTCCGTATGGCGAAGGCATGAACAACGTCACCGGCTTCACCTCGTCGGCGACCGCGGGGCAGCTGGCGTTCTATGTGAATGGTGAATACCAAAGTGCACCGGCCGCGCCGCGCTTCACACCGGCTGCCCAGACTGCGATTCAGCAAGCCGACATTTTGCCGTCGTCGTTCGTGCCCGTGACGCCGGGCGCGGTGGACCGCGTGCGGTTGCTCGATGCCTATGTCGCGCTCAACGTCAAGAACTGGCAGCTCTCTTACGGCAAGCAGAGCCTGTGGTGGGGACCGGGGCGGAGTGGGCCGATGATGCTGAGCACGAACGCGGCGCCGATCACGATGTTCCGCGTCTCGCGCGGGGCACCGTTCCGCTTGCCCGGCGTGCTGGAGTATCTCGGCGCCATCCGCAGCGAGTTCTTTATCGGGCAGTTAGAGAACTACGAGCTGATCTTCGGCCCGGCGGGCCTGGTGGGACAGTTCGGTCGGCCGCTGCAGAAACAGCCGTTCATCCACGGACAGAAGGTCAGCTTCAAGCCTACTGACAATCTGGAGTTCAGCTTCTCGCGCACTACGCTTTTCGCCGGCGGACCGTTTCCCCTGACGTGGGGTAAGTTCAAGGACAGCGTCCTGTCGACAACGAACGTAGTAGCCGGGCGGGTTGACAAGCCCGGTGATCGACGCTCCGGCCTCGACTTCAGCTATCGTTTGCCGAAACTGCGCGATTGGCTCACGTTCTACGCCGACGGCTTCACCGACGATGAGTTCTCGCCGGTCGCGTACTGGGACCGCTCGGCGTGGACCGCGGGGCTCTACATGCCGAAGCTGCCGAAGCTTCCCAGCATGGACCTTCGCGCAGAGGGCGTTTATACCGACTTGCCGATCGGTGGCGCGGTCGGTCACGGCTTCTTCTACTTCAACGGCACGTGGCGCAACGGCTATACGAACGACGGCAATCTGATGGGCAGCTGGATCGGGCGGCAGGGCCAAGGCGCGCGCGTGTGGACGACGTATCACCTCACCCCGCAGTCGGCGATCGAGGGCAGCTTCCGCCACCACAAGGTGAGCCACGAATTCATCCCGCAAGGCGGCAGCTTGACCGACGCCGGCGTCCGGGCCGATTGGACACTTAGCCGCGACCTGGCGGTGAATGCTGGCATACAATTTGAGCGCTGGAATATCCCGCTGCTCGCGCCCGTGCCCCAGCGCAACGTGGCGACGACGGTGCAACTGACGTGGCGGCCAAGATGGAGTTGGCGTTAGCGACCAGGCGATGACGACACCGGCACGAGCGCACCCCCGCGACTTCGTCGAGCACGAGTTCCCCGCGAACCCGGTACATTCGCTCGCCGGCCGCGATGTCGCTACCGAGCGTGATGATTTCTTCATCCGCACGCCGCGCGTGGCGCGGCTGCTCGCCTTCCTCGCAGACGTAGCGGTCATCGCCGCGATGGCAGTGGCCACGTTGGCGACTCTCGTGTGGCGCTCGGCGACACCTACACTGACGTCGCGCGACCTCCTCGCGCTCTTGCTTCTCTACTCGATCACGGTGACGCTCGCGCTACGCGCCCTGCACTTGTACATCCGGCCGCGGCGCGCCGGCATGTTCGGTGATGTGGCGACGATCACGTGGGCGATCGGCTTCGCGACCGTCGCCGTGCTCTCGTATCTGTGGCTCACGGATGGTCCGGTGCGCATGACCGCGGTCGGCACAGCCGGCGCGCTGGACTGGGTCGGGCTCGTGGGCTGGCGCGCGCTGCGTATGCGTATCGCGCAGCAGCGTGTCGCCGCCGGCAAAGGCACGCGCAACGTGTTGATCGTCGGCGCGGGGCGGGTAGGCAGGTCGCTGGCCGGATACCTGGACCGCAATCCGCAGCTTGGCTACGCGGTGCGTGGCTTCCTCGATGCCCACCAGAACGGCGATGCGCGCGTGCTCGGCGGGTTGGAGCGCTTGCGCAGCGTGGTGCGCACGGACTTCATCGAAGAAGTCATCATCACCATCCCGTCCGAGCGGCAGCTGGTGCAACAGGTCGTTGCCGAGGCGCAGGCATACGGCGTGCGCGTGAAAGTTGTGCCGGAGCTGTTCGACGGGCTTGGCCTGCAGGCGCCGATCGATTACGTGGGGCGCTTCCCCACGATGGAGTTGCACCGGCAGCCGATCCCGGTAGCCGGCCTGTGGGCCAAACGCGCCATCGACCTGGCGGCGGTGTCCGTCGGGATCGTGCTCACCGCGCCGCTGATGGCGCTGGTAGCCCTGGCGATCAGGCTGGATTCGCGCGGGCCAGTGCTCTATCGCTCGCTGCGCGTAGGCAAAAAGGGCAAGCGGTTCACGTGCTACAAGTTCCGCTCGATGATCACTGATGCAGATGCGGTAAAAGAAGAGCTGCGGCGCAGCCACAACTATCGTAGCGGGCCGACGTTCAAGATCGAGAATGATCCGCGCATCACACCGCTGGGACGCTTCCTGCGGCAGTACAGTCTTGACGAGTTGCCCCAGTTGTTCAACGTGCTGCGTGGTGAGATGAGCCTGGTGGGGCCGCGTCCGCATCCGCTCGACGACTTTCAGCAGTACGACACGGAGCACATGGCGCGGCTCATGGTGAAGCCGGGCCTGACGGGACTGTGGCAAGTGGTGGCGCGGCGCGATCCGTCGTTTGAAACGAACATGCGCCTCGACTTGGAATACATCGAGAACTGGACGCTGCTGCTCGACTTCAAGATCCTGGCCATGACGCTGCCGGCAGTCCTGCGAGGCAACGGACAATGAGGATGGAGGCAGTTGGTGGATAAACCCGGGGACCGATACTCGCCGGTGCTGGACGCACCCGAACCACAGTTGCAGGACGATGAGCTGGCGCAACTGGCGGTGGACCGCGCGGTCTTCGACAAGCTGCGCGTGCTGTGGCGTGAACGGGAGACGCTTATCAAGGCGGTGCTCATCGCGTTCATCGCCTTCCTTGTCCTGGCGTACATCATCCCGAAGCGCTACGAATCGACCATGCGCCTGATGCCGCCGGAGACGCAGCAGGGCAACTTCGGAGCGATGCTCAACTTGCTCGCCGGTGGTGGTGGCGGAACGGGTTCGAGCGCACTGGGCGGATTGGCCTCGAGCCTGCTGGGCGCGCGCACGAACGCTTCGCTGCTGCTCGGCATCATGACGAGCCGCGAGGTCTCGGACCGCATCATCACGCGCTTTGATCTCGCCACAGAGTACGGGGTTGCCGGCTCGCAGGCGCCGATGGAATACTCGCGCAGAGAGCTGATGAAGAACATCGCGGTGCAGGAAGACCGCAAGAGCGGCATCATCACCATCACTCTCACCTCACGCAGCCCAGAGGAAGCGCAGGCGATGGCCTTTGGCTATGCCGACGAACTGACCCGCGTCTTCAACATGGTCTCAGCCAGCCCGGCACGCCGCGAGCGCCTCTTCCTGGAAAAACGACTGGCCGCGATCAAGGTGGAACTGGACGATTCGGCGAAGAAGTTTGCAGCCTATGCCAGCAAGACCACCGCGTTCAACATTCCCGAGCAGGCAAAGGCCGTGATGACGGCAGCGGCACGTATCCAGGGAGAACTGGCGGCGGCGGAGTCGGAGCTGGAAGGCATGCGGCAGATCTACACCGACAACAATATCCGCGTGAAGGCCCTGCGCGAGCGCATCGCTGAGCTGAGGCGCCAGGCCGATGCCACTGACAAGAACACATCGCCGGACTCGCTGGGCGGATACATCCACAATCTGCCGAAACTCGGCATCGAGTGGGCCGATCTGTATCGCAGGGCGATGATCAACGAAGCCGTGTACGAGGCGATGACCAAGCAGTATGAGTTCGCCAAAGTGCAGGAGGCAAAGGAACTCGCGCCGGTCACGCTGCTCGACCCGCCGGACTTCCCGGAGAAGAAGGCGAGCCCGAAGCGTTCGTATCTCATCCTTGGCGGCATGTTCTTCACCTTCCTGTTCGCCTCGGCGTGGGTCCTCGCGAAAGATGCTTGGCAGAATCTCGATCCCGCAGACCAGCGAAAGCAGTTCGCCGAGGAAGTGTGGCAGTCGCTGCCGCGTTTCAACACCAGCAGGCTCACGTTCTCGCGTCGTGGCTGAGTACGATCATCCAACTGCGGCCATCATGGGGCCGCTGTTCCGCTTGCTCGGAGGAGGTTTCCGGCAGCGTCGCTTTGCGCGTTTCCGAAGAGAATTTCCGGCAGCAGACGTGAACAACATCCTTGATCTGGGCGGCGTGAGCGGATCCTGGCCGGACGCTGAATACCGGTCCAAGGTGACATTGGTTAACCTGGACAGGCGAGAGCGCGTCGATGGCTTCGACTTCCTGGAACGGGACGCCAGCGATACGGGACTTCCTGACGACACGTTCGACCTCGCGTTCTCGAACTCCGTGATCGAGCACTTGTCTACGTGGGATACCCAAAAGCGGATGGCTGCCGAGATGCATCGCGTGGGCCGCGGGATCTGGTGCCAAACGCCGAGTAAATGGTTTCCGATCGAGCCACACTATCTGGGGTTGCTGGTGCATTGGTTGCCTAAGCAGTGGCGGACGTACTGGTTCATACGCTGGTTCACGGTGCGCGGCTGGATGGAGAGGCCGAGCCGACAGAAGATAGCGGACATGGTCGGAGAGATCCGGCTCCTCACCCGCAGCGAATTCGAGGAGCTCTTCCCCGACTGTGAGATCTGGACCGAGCGCTGGTTCGGCTTGCCGAAGAGCTACGTAGCGATCAAGCCCATCGATCGCGATGGCCGATGCATCGGGAAAACAGTGGAACTTCACTCCTAACATGAGCACCTCGCAATCCTTAGCCTGGTCCGACAGGTCTCGTGCTCGCGCGGGCAGCGCCATGAGCTTTTGGTTGTTCGCGCTTGTGCTGATTGGCGTCGTGTTCACTCTGGCGGACGGTCTGGGAACGCCCTTCAACGACCAATGGGAGTACGCCGCGAACGAAGTCCTCGCGTACGAGCCGAGCGCATCCGCGTTTGTATTTGCGGGCATTGCCCTGCCGCTGATCCTGCTTTATGCGGGCCAGGTGCGGGCCGGTATGGGCGAGGCCGTGATGCTATGGTTCGTGCTGTGTACCGCGGCCTATCAAAAGGATTTTGCGTACATGCGGATTCCCGGCGTCCCGCTGTTCATCACGGATTATGTGATGGTGTTCCTGCTGGGGTACACGTTCTGGAAACGTCGCCCGAGCGTGGACGAACTGGTGCGTATGCCATATCTGGGAGTATGGCTCTTGCTGGCAATGGGGGCCGTCGCCGCGGCGCGGGGACTGGCCGGCGGTCAAGACCCGATCCTCGTAGCGCGCGACTACGGGTTGGTGGCCTACGCTCCGTTCCTTTTAGCTGGTCGTGCGCTATGCCGGGATTGGCCTGCGATCCGTCGGCTGCTGCTCATGCTCTGCCTGGGTGCAGTGTTTGCAAGCACGTTCGCCTTCGGGTGGTTCATGGCGCAGCCCGGCATGCGGCGTTACATCTTCTATTACACGCCGGCGTGTGCCGCCGTTGTGTTGCTCCTCGTAGCGCTCGCGAACCGGGTTGTGAGCCGATGGACCGGGGTCGCCGCCGCCGCGGTTTGCGGCTTGGGTGTGATGCTCTCCAACTCTCGCGGTGCCAGCGTGGCGGTGCTGGGTGCGCTCGGTCTAGTGTTGCTATTCGGACCATCGTTACGGCGCGACACAGGAGTGTCGCGCTTTAAGGTACTGGGCATTGCGCTGCTGATCTTTGTGCTCAGCATCCCGATCATCCTGCAGACGAAGGCAGGAGAGGAGTTCTTGCAGCGCAGCACTGAGGAGTTCATCTCCGGCGTGCTCCAAGGCGGGAGCCAGGACGATACCGCGCAATTCCGCTTCCTGGCCTGGGCGGAGGCCGGCATCCGCTTTTATCAGCAGCCGATCATGGGCGAAGGCTACGGCATCCGCTTCACCTTCGCCGACCGCGATGACGATCCCCGTCCACATAACACCTTTCTGACGTTCCTATATAAGACAGGCGTCGTCGGGTTCGGGGTGCTGATGTTGTCCCTGGGCGGCTTCTACAGGCGAGTGGCGCAAAGTCTGCGTCAGTACGGCCGCCATCCAGAGGCGGGATGGCTGTACGGGATCGCTATGGGCATACTGGCCGTGTGCTTCACCGCCATGTTCAGCTACTTGTTCGAGAGTCCGTTTGTTTCCTCGTGGATATGGTTGCTGATCGGGGCCGGCTACAGCGCCATGAGTCTGTTGGCGGCGGACACGCGGCGCGCGCGAACTCGTGCGGCAATCGAAACAGCATGACGGATCGGGAGAAGATTCTTGTCTAGTGCGACCGCCGTCGCCTCTATGGCACCCACGAAACGCGCGAGTACGCTCGGCAATACGGCGCTCCTCGTGAGCTACTACGTGATCGATGCGGGACTGCTGTTTGCTACGACCCTCCTGCTGGCCCGCTACCTTGGCGTCAACGACTTCGGCAAGATGCAGTTCGCGTTGTCGTTCGGCATGGTGCTGTATGGATTGAGCGATCCGGGCATCAGCCTGCAACTGACGAAGCTGATCGCGCGCGAGCCAGACCCGACGAGCACGATACTGGCGAACGGCCTCGGATTGCGTTTGGGAATGGTGGCGGCGGCGTGTGGGTTCGCGCTGCTGCCCTTGCCGTTCAGCCGCTACATGCGGGAGAGCGCGTGGGTCGTTCTGCCCGTGGTTTTTTCTGAGCAGGTGCGCGGACTCACGCTGACGTTCTGCGCGGTCTTTCGTGGGTTCCAGCGCATGATCTATGAAGTGATCGCGGTTGCGCTGGAGCGCGTACTGGCGTTAACGGCATTGTGGATGCTCCTCGCCGCCGGGCATGGCGTCCAGGAGGCCGCATGGGCGTATCTGGCAGCCCGCGGACTGGCCGCGCTGGCAGCGTTGCTGCTCCTGTGGTGGCGTTTCCCGGGTGTGCGCTTCCTCGCCGAACCGCAGCGCATGCTGACGGTCCTGCGCGAGTCGGTTCCGCTGGGAACGGTGGTCATTGCGGAGCGTGTGAACTTCTGGTTCGCTCCGCTTGCGCTGGCGGCGATCTCCGGCGAGTACGCCGTTGGCATTTTTCAGGCCGCCATGAAGATCACGATGTTCCCGCTGCTCCTCGCCAGCGTCACGGGCAGTGGCTTGTTGCCGGCGATGAGTGCTGCCCACGAAGAGCCGGAGCGCGTGCAGTCGATCTATCGCTTCGGTATTCGGCTCCTGTGGCACGTGCTACTGCCCGCAGGGGCCGTCACTCTCTTGTTTGCGCCGCAGGTGATCCGCGTGTTCTTCGGAGCAGCCTACTTGCCGGCGGCACCGCTACTGCAGATCCTGACTCCACTCTATGTCGTCTATGGCATCAGTGCGATCTCCTTGTTCCTTATGCCGGCGATCAACCAACCGGGGATCTCGTGGCGGATGGGCGTGCTGAGCCTCGTGTTGAATCTCACGGTCGGCCCGCTCAGCATGTACTTCTGGGGCGCCACGGGTGCCGCCGCGAGTCTGACAGCGGTGAATGCAGTGATTGCGCTGACCTATGTTGTCGTTGCGCGGCGCTTTGGATATCGCGCCTTGCTCTGGCCCGACCTGCGACAGATTCTGGCTTCCCTGCTCAGCGCAGTGATTCTTTGGGCGATCTCTCGTGCGTTTGCATTCACCCATTGGTACGAACTGGGAATGCTATGCATCATCGCCGTTGTCATTTATGGCGGCAGCCTCATTCTGCTACGCGGACTGCTCGCCGAAGAACGTGAATGGCTGGGTAAGTTGGTAGGTCGTCTCGAGGCGGCCCCCCTCTCCGCAGTGGATGAGATATGAGTGCCCCCGCGCGTATCACGCACGGTCCAATACCCAAGGATCGTTCTGGCTTCTTGCGGGAGCTGCGGCGCTGGGTTGCGCACCGTGGCATCAATACGACCGGGAGCATCCTCATCCTCGGCGCAACGGATGAAGATGACACGATACTGCGAGGAGCGGGATGGAAGAACATCACGCTTTCGGCGTATTCGGATGACATCACCGCGCTTGCCGGGGGCAGATATCTCCAACTCGATGCCGAGCAGATCGAGCTTGCCGACGCGTCTTACGACACCGTTCTGGCCCACGAAGTCTTGCATCACTGTCGTTCGCCTCACTTGGCGGTCGCGGAGATGCTGCGCATTACGCGGCGTTACGTCGTGTTCCTCGAACCGAACGATTGTTTCGTGACGCGTCAACTCACTCGCTGGAACTTGGCGCAACGCTTCGAACTCGGCGCCGTCCTCGCTAATGCCGGCACGTCCGGAGGCGTGCGGAATAGCGCGGTACCGAATTTTGTCTATCGCTGGAACTTGGATGACGTCGTGAAATGCGCTTCAGCGTGCGTACCAGAAGAGATCCTGCGTTTTTATAGCCGGCCCTACTGGGAGCTGAATCACACAGCGTACGACTTGAGCCTGCGATCGCACTCACATCTAGGGATATTGATCCGGTTAACAGGCGGCGTAGGGAACTTTCGCCGTGTTCTGAGTGGATGTGAGCGCGCGATGAACATCATTCCCCCGACGCGGCACCAAGGAAACAAATTCTTTTGCGTGATCGAAAAGACAGGACAACTGCAACCGTGGTTGCAGCGCAACAATGGAAAGATAACCTTCCACGCAAACGGTACATCGTGAATTACTTACTGCCAGAAGCAATGTTCACAACTGCGCGCGTGGCTTAAGGCCACCGGACCTCTGTATGTCGAATAACGGCCCAACCTGTCCGTTGTGTGGCGGTCTTACCGCGCACCTCATGCAGCTTCCGCACACGAGTGTGCGGCGTTGCGCGGCGCATGCTTGCACCCTGGAGTTCGTCGAGCCGCAATTAGATGATCGAGAATTGGCTTCTGCCTACGCGAAGCTGTATTACCCAGCGCAAGGCGGGTCTGAGGTCCTGGCGAACACATCGCATCACGATGCCCGTGATTGGCTCGTTCACATTGCTAGCTGCTGCGAAGGATTCGCAGGTAAGTCCATTCTCGACTACGGTTGTGGCGTCGGCACGCTGCTCCAGGTCCTGCGCGAACTCGGTGCCAGGACCACCGGCATCGAATTGAGTGCGGAGGCGCGGGCGACGACTGAGCAAAACGGTCTTGGTCCGGTCTACCGCGACATTGCCGCCTTGCGCTCCGCGCAACCGGAGGCGCGCTTCGACGTGATCGTGCTCTCGGAAGTCATTGAGCATCTACGGCGCCCCTGGGATGACCTCGCGCAACTCGCCACCTTGCTATCGCCTGCAGGGACGCTCGCCGCCAAGACCCCCAATGCTTCATGCCTTCACAGCCGGCTCGCCGGCAAGCAGTGGGACCAGCGCAACAACGTTACTCACTTTTATTTCTTCAATGCCGCGTCGCTGCAAGCCGCGTTCCGTCGCGCTGGATTGGGGAACGCGAGCGAGGTTCGGCCCGCTTTGCATTATGCCGCCCACGGTTTTTTGCGGCGGAATATGCAGGACCTGCTGCGTAGGTTCGGTTGGCAGGGGGGCTTGACCGTGGTCGGCAGTGTGAACGGGCCGACACGTCAGCGTACCGAGGACGTGAGCGCGGCGCGAGGCTGAAGGCCAGCTCGCACGATAAGCAGAGCATGCGTTTCCTACAGGTCCACAACTACTATCAGCTGCCCGGTGGCGAGGATGAGGTTTTTGCCAACGAGCGCGCCCTACTGGAATCGCATGGCCACACCACAGTCATTTTTGAACGTCACAACAACGAGATTCGATCCTACGGCCTGCGCCAGAAGCTGACATTGCCGCTGCGCACGACCTGGGCAACGGACAGCTACGATGCGATCACTCGCTTGTTGGACGAGCACGAACCCGACATCGCGGTCTTTTACAATCCATTCCCTCTGGTGTCGCCGGCCGCCTACTATGCCTGTCAACGTGCGGGCGTGCCGGTTGTGCAGTTCCTGAACAACGCGCGCCTGCTGTGTCCTGGAAGCAACTACTATCGCGACAGAAAGATCTGCAAGGATTGCCTCGGCCGGCAGGTACCGTGGCCGGGCGCACTGCACGGTTGTTATCGCCAATCGCGCTTACAAACGGCGGCAGTGGTCGCCATGCTCGGCATCCATAACCTGCGCTCCACGTTCCATGACCAGGTGAATGGCTACATTGTCGCGACGGAGTTCTACCGGCAACTGTTCATCGAAGCCGGCTACGACGCGCAAAAGCTATTCCTTAAGCCGCATTTCGCCGTGCATGACGGAGGTTGCGAACAAGGCTCCGGCACATACGCGCTGTTCGTCGGGCGGTTGGCACCCGAAAAGGGTGCGGACCTGCTTCCGCAAGTGTGGGCGGACCTGAAGATACCGTTGAAGATCCGAGGCGACGGTGAATTGTTGCCGGCGATGCAACGGCTGGCGGCGGATAACCCGTTGGTGGAGATCGTGCCACGGCTTGGAGCGGAGGCGCACGCCGCGCTGATCCGGAACGCACGCTTCCTCGTCTGGCCTTCCGCCGGCTATTACGAGACTTTTGGGCGCGTAGCCATCGAGGCGTTTGTCGCGGGCGTGCCCGTGATCGCTAGTGCGATCGGCGCGAACGCCGAGATCGTGCGCGACGGCGTGACCGGCCTGCACTTCCGGCCCGGTGATGCGGCGGACTTGAGGCAGAAGGTGCAGTGGGCCTGGGAGACGCCCGCGGCGATGCGGCGGATGGGCGAGGCAGCACGAGCGGAGTACCGCCGGCTCTATACCCCGGAGATGAACTATCGCCGCATGATGGAGATCTACGAGACGGTGCTACAGCGAGCGAACCGCCGCACGGTGGCTGCGAACGTGGGGTGACCTGTGCGCATCCTCTTTGTTCACAACTTTTACCGGGAACCGGGCGGCGAGGACGATGTCTTCGAAGCAGAAAAAGCACTGCTCGCGGCGCATGGACACGCCGTATTCAGCTACACACGCCATAACGAAGAGATCGCTTCCTATGGACTGGCGCAGAAAGCAGTGCTTCCCCTGCGCACGCTGTGGGCAGCCGACAGCTACCGTGAGTTGCAGCGTGAGATTCGAGGCGCGCTTCCCGACGTCGTTCATTTTCACAACACGTTCCCGCTGATCTCGCCCGCGGGCTACTATGCCTGCCGGGCAGCCGGTGTACCGGTCGTGCAAAGCCTGCACAATCCGCGCATCGTTTGCCCCGCGGCCACCCTGTTTCGCGATGGCCATCAGTGCCACGAATGCCTCGGTCGGACATTGCCGTGGCCGGGAATATGGCATGGGTGCTATCGCTCCTCGCGGACGAAAAGCGCGGTGATCGCGGGCATGATCACAATCCACAATCTTCTTGGGACCTGGCGGGACTTGGTCGACCGATACATCATCTTCCATGAGGTCTATCGCGAGGTCTATGAAGCAGCCGGCATTCCCGCGGAAAAGATCGCCGTCAAACCCCACTTCTTGATGGAGGACCCAGCCCCACGACAGTGCGACGACGGCGTGTATGCGCTGTTTGTGGGCCGCCTGGTAGAGGAAAAAGGTCTCGGCACGCTGCTTGCAGCCTGGGAGAACGTCGACTTCCCGCTTTACATCCGCGGTGAAGGTCCGCTGCGGGAGCGGGTAGCGGTGGCGGCTCAGCGCAACCCCAAAATAAGATGGATACCACGCCCCTCGCGCGCAGAATACTTCGATCTGGTGCGGGGCGCGCGCTTCCTGGTATCGCCTTCGGAATGGAATGAACCGTTTGGTCGTGTGCTGCTGGATGCATTCGCGTGCGCTGTTCCGGTCATCTGCTCCGACACGCCCGCTAGCCAGGCGCTGGTCGAGGAAGGCGTTACCGGTTTGATGTTCCCAGCGGGAGATATCGCGGCATTGCGTAACGTGGTGCTCAGTGCGATCACTGACAAGGATCGCCTCCAAGCTATCGCCCGCCGCGGCCGGCTGACGTACGAGGCAAAGTACACAGCCGAGAGGAACTATGACCTGCTCTGCGAGTTGTACACTGACGTTATGCGGGCACACGCCGCGGCAGCGACGAGCTAGTTTGAGCGTGACGGACGCCTTCGGGCTTTGAGCGAGGCATCAGGATCCACCATGAGACGAATCGCGGTGATTAGCGGGATCACGGGGCAAGATGGATCATATCTGGCTGAATTGCTCCTGGAGAAGGACTACGAGGTCCACGGCATCGTGCGCCGGGTGGCGATCGAAGACCCGGAGCACCGACTCTGGCGGATCCGGCACTTGTTGGATCGGATCGAGTTGCACTCCGCATCGCTGGAGAGTTTTCCAAGCCTGTATCACGTGATCGATAGGGTACGGCCCGATGAGATCTATCACCTGGCGGCGCAGAGCTTCGTGAGCTACTCGTTCGAAGACGAGTTCTCCACCCTGAACACGAACATCAACGGCACGCACTACATGCTGGCGGCGATGCGCGACGTCGCACCCAAGGCGCACTTGTACTTTGCGGGCTCGAGCGAGATGTTCGGCGAGCCCGGCGTCTCGCCACAGAACGAAGAGACTCCGCTGCATCCGCGATCGGCCTACGGCATCTCGAAGGTGACGGGCTTCCACATCGCCCGCAATTACCGCGAAGCGTACGGACTGCACGCGTCGACCGGGATCCTGTTCAATCACGAGAGCCCGCGGCGCGGCTTCGAGTTCGTGACTCGCAAGATCTCGTCGCACGTGGCTAAGATCAAGCTCGGCTTGGCGCACGAGCTGCGCCTCGGGAACCTCGACGCCCTGCGCGACTGGGGCCACGCGCGCGAGTACGTCAGCGCGATGTGGACGATGCTGCAGCAGGAGAAGCCGGGCGACTACGTGATCGGCACCGGGGAGAACCACACGGTGCGCGAGTTCCTGCAGCTCGCCTTCGGCCATGTAGGGCTCGATTACGAGCAGTACACGGTCGTCGATGAGCAGCTGTACCGGCCTGCCGAAGTCACTTGCCTGCGTGCCGATGCCGGCAAAGCCCGTCGGCAGCTGGGATGGAGCTACCAGGGGAGCTTCGCCGGACTGGTGACCGAGATGGTGGATTCCGACCTGGCCTACTACGCAAGTCAGCCGAGTCGAACGACGCAAGTGGCCTCTGCGGGAGCCTGATAACGTGTCGATTGCAACGGGCGTGCTCACTCCACCCATCGAGTCCTTCTCGGTGCTGGGCGTCCGCGTGGACGCCGTACAGATTGATGACGTCGTCCGCATCATGGAGTCGTGGATCGAGGCGCGCAGCGGCAGCCACTACATCGCCGTCACGGGCATGCATGGGGTCAGCGAGGCGCGTCGTGACCACAGCTTTCGCGACGTACTGAACGCCGCCGGACTGGTCGTGGCGGACGGCATGCCGCTGGTCTGGCTGGGGCGCCTGCGCGGACACGCGATGCGACGGCGCGTCTACGGCCCGGAGCTCATGCAGGAGTTTTGCCGGCAGACGGGATCCCGGTACCGCCACTTCCTTTACGGCGGCGGCCCGGGAGTCGCCGAACAACTCGCGACCTCGCTGCGCGAACGATTTGCTGACATCAACATCGTGGGATGCTATACGCCGCCTTTTCGCGCCCTGACGGATGAAGAGCTCGCCGGGTTGCAGTCGAGCGTACGCCGCGCCGCGCCCGACGTCATCTGGGTCGGCTTGAGCACGCCGAAGCAGGAGCGGTGGATGCATCAATACGGACCATCGCTCGGCGTGCCGGCCCTGGTGGGCGTGGGCGCAGCTTTTGACATCCTGAGCGGACGGTCGCGGCAGGCGCCGCGGTGGATGCAGGAGCACGGCCTGGAGTGGCTGTTTCGGTTACTCCAGGAGCCGCGACGGTTGTGGCGGCGCTACCTGGTGAACGGGCCGATTTTTGTCTGGGCGGTGACGGTGGAGATGGTGCGTTCCACCTTCCAACGCTCGAGGAAGACGAATGGGCACTGAACGCGTTTCCGTGATCGGTCTCGGCAAGCTCGGCGTATGCATCGCCGCCGTGATGGCTGACAAGGGCGTGGACGTCATCGGCGTCGACGTGAATGCGAACACCGTCGCGGCGATCAACGCTGGCCGCGCGCCCGTGGTCGAACCGGGCCTGCAGGAAGCGATCGATCGCAACCGCGGCCGCCTGCACGCCACGGCCGACGTGCAGAAGGCGGTCGAAGCCTCCACCATCACGTTCATCGTGGCACCTACCCCTTCGGACGCGACCGGCTGCCTGTCGATCCGCTATGTACTACAGGCGGCGCGGCACGTAGGGCGTGCACTGCGTAAGAAATCGGCATATCACCTCGTCGTGCTGACCAGTACGGTTCTGCCGGGCTCGACTGAACACGGCGTCCTGCCGGCCCTCGAGGAGGAATCGGGCAAGCAATGCGGGCCTGACTTCGGTCTCTGCTACAACCCGGAGTTCATCGCCCTGGGCAGCGTGATCGAGGACCTGCGCAACCCCGACTTCGTGCTGATCGGCGAATGCGATGAGCGCGCCGGCAGCATGCTGGCGGAGTGCCAGGCAGCCCTGGTTGACAATGCTGCCCCCATCGCCCGCATGAACGTGATCAATGCGGAAGTGGCGAAGATCGCGCTCAACTCCTTCATCACGACGAAGATCACGTTCGCCAACATGCTGGCGGCCATCTGCGAAGAGCTGCCGGGCGCGAACATTGACACGGTGAGCGACGCGCTGGGTCTCGATAAACGGATCGGCCGCCGTTATCTCACCGGCGGGCTGGGTTACGGCGGGCCGTGCTTCCCACGTGACAACAAGGCGTTCTCGTTCATGGCGCAAACCCTGGGGGCGCCGGCGCAGCTCGCCGAGATCACCGACCGCATGAACCGTACATTGTTCGAGCGCCATGTGCAGAGACTGCAGTCGCTGCTCAAGCCCGGCATGACGGTGGGCGTGCTTGGGCTGGCCTACAAGCCGCAGACTGGCGTGGTCGAGGAATCGCAAGGCGTGATGCTGGCGCAGAGCCTCGTGGAGAACGGGAATTGTGTGGCGGTCTACGATGCGCTGGCGCTGGAGAATGCGCGCGCCGTCCTGCAGGACAGCGTGCAGTACTTCAGCTCGGCGCGCGAGTGCATCCGCGCGGCGGATGCGGTGATCATCGCCACGCCCTGCGATGAGTTCGCCAGCCTGACGGCGGAAGACTTCCCCGCCCGCGCGCAGCACTTGCTGGTGCTCGACTTTTGGCGCCTGCTCGCCGCGAAGTTACGCGACTGTCCGTGGGTGGAGTACATCCCCGTGGGCATGGGACGATCCGACATCGAGATCGCGCGCGCGCTGGCGCGCTCGGCTGCGGGCGGTCAGTAGCGATCCAGCGCATGCCTCCGTTCATCGCACAGCGCTGCAACATCCTGGGGGTGGGGATCAGCCCGATCGGCATGGATGATCTCCTGCGCGCGTGCGCGCACTGGATCGAACGGCGCCAGCCCAACTACATCTGCGTGACCAACACGCATCTCGTCATGATGTGTCAGCAGGACGAGGCGCTGCGCCGCATCCATAACGAGGCGGGCCTGTGCACGCCCGACGGTACGCCCCTGTTCTGGCTCGCACGCGTGATGGGACACGGGCAGACCGAACGTGTCTGCGGCCCCGACATCATGTTGGCCTGCATGGAGCAGGGCGTGGAGCGCGGATGGCGACATTTCTTTTACGGCGCGCAGCCAGGTGTGGCCGAGCAACTCGCGGCGCGCATGCAGCAACGTTTCCCCGGACTGCAAATCGCCGGCACGTGGACGCCGCCGTTCCGCGCGCTGACGCCGGCAGAGGATGCCGAAGTAGTGGAAGCGGTAAAGACAGCGCATCCCGACTTCCTGTGGGTGGCGATCGCGCCCGGCAACATGGAACGCTTCATGGCCGAGCACATCGCGAAGATGAACGTACCGGTGATGGCAGGCGTGGGCGCCGCTTTCGACTTTCTGAGCGGCAACAAGCCGCAGGCGCCACGCTGGATGGCGACGGTCGGCTTGGAGTGGTTCTTCCGCATGTGCACTGAACCGCGTCGCCTGTTCCGCCGTTACGCGACCAATAATCCTGCCTTTCTTTACCGCGTGCTGCTGCAAGGGCTCGGCAAGAAGCCGGCCGCGCTGTAATCTCCCTTTCATGTCGGCGACGCTAGCTCCTCCTCCGCGCGCGTGTGCGCCCATCTCGGCACAGCTGCGCCGTGCGCCGGCGTGGCGCACGGCCCTCCTGCTCGGGCTCGCCATCTGGGTCGCTTACCTCGCCAACTTCCGCTATGTCTCCACGGGCGACAGCCATGCCACGCGCTATGTGCCGTTCAGCATCCTGATGCGCGGCTCGGTCTACGTGGATGGGTACGTCGAGGCGCACTTCCAACCGTTCGTCGACGGCACGTTCAACTACGGCATCTACTTCGCGAGCCAGAGCCGCGGGCATTGGGTGTCGAACTATCCGCTGCTGACGCCGATCGCGGTGACGCCGCTCTACGTGCCGGCGGCATGGTGGCTGCATCATCGCGGCATTGCATCCAACGCACCGGCGATGAAGTTCTGGGCCTTCGCGATGGAGAAGGTCGCGGCGGCGACGCTGGCGGCGATCTCCGTCACCATCCTGTTCTTCGCGCTGCGCCGCGTGGCGACACCACCCACAGCGCTGCTCCTCGCCCTGGTTTACGGGTTCGCGAGCCCGACGTGGAGCATCTCCGCGCAAGCGCTGTGGCTGCATGCCATGACGGAGCTGGCATTCGCGCTGCTGCTGTGGGCGCTCGTCAGCGATGACGGAAGCCGACGGTCGGCAGCGTGGATCGGACTGGCATTGGCGCTCGCCATCGCGAACAAGCTGAGCAATGCGTTGGTCGCCGCGCCCGTCATCGTGTGGTTCGCGGTGCGTGCGTATCGCGACCCGCGGCGGTTGACGGCTTTCTTCGTACCTCTGGTCGCGCTCGGCAGCGTCGTGCTCGCTTACAACTTCTATTTCTTCGGCAGCGCATCGGGCGCTTACGACCAGGCGTTCCGCACGCTCGGGTATGCCGGCATCAGCGGCGGCTTCCACGGCAGCCTCACGGAAGGCGTTGCGGGTAATCTCATCAGTCCGAGTCGCGGACTAGTCTGGTACGCACCGTGGGCTCTGTTCGCCGCGTGGGGAGCGGCGCTGGCGTGGCGGCGCTGGACGTGGGCACCGTGGATCAGCGCAGGCATGCTGTTGCACTTCCTGATGTTCGCGAAACTCGAGCGCTGGTGGGCCGGTTGGAGCTACGGCCCGCGCTATCTCACCGACCTGATGCCGCTGCTGGCATTCTTCCTCGTGCCGCTGATCGCGGCGGCCGACACGCGACGCTGGCTGCGCACGGCACTCACGCTAACGTTCGTGTGGGCATTCTTCGTTCACGCGGTCGGCGCGTACTGCTATCCGAACGGTGAGTGGAACTCGAAGCCGACGAATATCGATTATCAACCGGCGCGGCTGTGGGATTGGCACGACCCGCAGATCCTGCGCACGCTGCGAGCCGGCCCGATGCCGACGCAGCTGGGAGAACGCGTCAAGAGCCTGCAACAGTAGCTTTTTTCTTACATCCCGAACGAAGTGAGGGAGCCCTATCGCTACGCTGGACGTTTGCGTAGTCATAGGGCTCCCTCGCGTTGCTCGGGATGTTAAGAAGAACTAATGATCGTATCCCGCTGCCTTCCACAGCTGTTCTTTCTCGCCGTCGCGCTGCAGGTAAGGAATACCCTTCTCCATCCACGCGGGCTTGGCAGCGCCCTTCAAGTAATAGTCGAAGAACTGCTGCAAACGCACTGTGTAGTCTTTCTGATTGGGACGGCGGCGCAGGCCATGCGGCTCGCCGTTGTAGGTGAACAGATATGCTTCCTTGCCGAGGCGACGCAGCGCGAGGAAGTACTCGATGCCCTGGTACCACGGTACGGCGTCGTCGGCGTCATTGTGCAGCATGAGGAGCGGCGTGCGGACGCGGTCCGCCATGAACACCGGTGAGTTCTCGATGAACCGCATCGGTTTCTCCCACAGCGTGCCGCCGATGCGCGACTGCGAGCGCTCGTACTGGAACTGGCGCGGCAAGCCCGGACCCCAGCGGATGCCGTCGTACGCGCTCGTCATGTTCGAGACCGGCGCGCCCGCGGCGGCGGCGCGGAAGCGGTTCGTCTGCGTCACCATGTAAGCGATCTGGTAGCCGCCCCAGCTGTGTCCCTGGATCCCGATGGCGTTCTCGTTGACGAAGCCCTTGTCGACGACCGCCTGAATGGCCGGCAGCACGCACTTCAACGCGCTCTGCCCGGGCGAGCCGACGGTGTACACGATGTCGGGCGTCAGCACGAGATAGCCGTTGCTGGTGTAGTACGCGAAGTTGATGTTGTGCGACGGCCGCGGATCGACGAAGTTGTTCACGTTCTGTGAGAGCTTCTCGTAGAGGTAGACCAGCATCGGGTACTTCTTCGCGGGATCGAAGTTCTCCGGCTTGTAGAGCGCGCCGGTCAATTCGACGCCGTCCACGTTGCGATAGTGGATGAGCTCGCCCGTTCCCCACAACATCTGCGCGCGCTGCGGATTGGCGTCTGTCACCTTCTGCAGCTTCGCGAAGGTTGCGTTCGTGACCTGCACGTCGGGGAACTCGTCGAAGCGCTGCTCGGTCAGGAACAGGACGTCGGCATTCTTCGCCTTCGTCGGCGGGCTGAAGGACTTCGCCGCCATCAACAGCTTCTGCGGCTCCGCGGGTGAATCGATGCGGGCGCGGAAGAAGCCCGTGTCGCGCGTGTCCTTGTTCTCGGCGCGCAACAGGAGCGGCTGTGCGGGGTCGAGCCAGCGGGAATCAGGATCTTCGCGGTCACGCGCCAGATTCACCGCGCGGAAGATATTGTGCTGCTTGCGGCCGACGCCGGCGGTAAGGTTCTTCGCTTCGCTGCCGTCGGGCGCGACGCGCCACACGTCGAACTCGTCGTACAGCAGGACGTAGCGGCCGTCTTTCGTCCAGCCACCGTTGCCGTACGGCGGGAAAGAGGCGGCAGGCTGGTCGTCATCCTCGCGCCAGAACGCGACGCCGAGGTTCGCGGTGAGGGTGGCGCTCTTCCCTTCCGGCACCGCTGCCGTCATCCAATCCTTCCCGTTGAAATAGAGCGCGTATTTGCCGTTCGGCGACCACGTGACCTGGCCCGTGTGCTTCTTGGTCAGGACCTTGCGTTCGCCGGTAAACGTGTTGACGAGATACGAATCGGCATAGCGCGTGTCGTACTCGATCATGTGGCGATACTCGCGGTCATCGCCCCCGAGCGCCCACAGGCCGTCTTCATTCGGCGTGATCTCCGCCATGGTACGGTCGGCAAGCTGGACAAGCTTCTTTTCCGCGAGGTGGTACACCGCGCGATAGGTGCGTGTGCGCTCGCTCGCCGCACGGACCTTCTGCATCGGCTGGATGTAATCGTCCTGGTAGTGCCACAGGTCGACCGAGACTTTGTCGTCATCGGGCACGTCAGAATCTTTGTCTTCTGGAGCCGGCGCGGCACAGCCGAAGAAGATGTGCTTGCCGTCGCGGCTGAAGCTGAGGTTGCCCTTGTCGCTCGGGGCGCAGTCGTCGCGGAAGCCCGCGCTCGCGGCCGCGACGAGCTGTACAGCGTTGCCGCCGGCCACACGGTCCCAGCGATAGAGCGCCATCTTCGGCGACTTCGCGGCGGCATCGTCCTTGTCCGTCAGAAAAGCAGCTTCGGTCTGCTGCTCGTCGAGTGCGAGCTTCGCGTACTTCCCTTTTCCCTTGACGAGCGCGAGCGGCGCATCGGCGCCGGTAGACTTCGCGGCGAAAACGCCGTTGTTGTCCGCAGTGCGCGACGAGACGGCGAAAAGGACGAGCGCGCCGTCTTTGGTCAGCTTGTACTCGACGACGTCGGCGAGCGAGCGCTCCGTGCCCGCAGCGAGGTCGCGGACGACGAGTTCTGTACCGAACTCCGGGCGATTCCCACGACGCGCGCCACCCGTAGTCGCCGCAGCTGCCGCAGCCGGACGCTCGCCTTGCGCGCCTTCGCCCGCGGCGTCGCTGTTGGCAGCCGCGCGCGGCGCGGGCCGCTCAGATTCCTTCAAATAGGCTAGAACCGGCGAGCCTTTCTCCGACAGTTGGAAGCTCTTCACGCGCTCCACACGCGCTGACTTGCCCGTGGTCAAGTCAACCATGACGATGCCGCCCTTCGGCATGTCCTCCGGACGCGCCTTCGCCTTTTTCGCCTTGGCGTTGTCGGCTTTGGTCGCGAAGGTATTGAAGACGGCGAAGTGACTGTCGGAGCTAAAGGCTGATGTGATGCCGCGCTGCTGCGGCGGTGCATCGGGATTCGGCTCGGCGAGCGGATCGGGGCGCGGCGGCTCGGGGCGCGCACCCGCGGGCTCGCGCCACTCCTGACCGGTCGTGAGATTGCGGATCACGACTTCGCCGTCGCCATCCTGCGGAAACAGGCCGTAGAGCAGGAACTTGCCGTCGGGCGAAAGCGCCGGCGTCACAATGGCACGCCAGGAATCGTAGTCGTGATGCGCGATCGGGCGCTTGCTGGCGGAGGTCTGCGCGGACGCCGCGAACGTAAAGAGGAGCGCTAAGACGAGGAAGAGATGCGCGCATTGGCGCGGTGTGCGGGATGTCATGGTGCGCGGAGTTTATGATAGGCGGGAGTCCCGGGTAAAGCCACCAGGGACACGCACCTGCCCTTGATCACTCGTAGCGCAGTGCGATCATGGGGTCCACCTTCGTTGCGCGTCGCGCGGGGATCAAGCTCGCCGCGAATGCCACCACGGTCAGGATCACGACAATGGCCGCGAACGTAAGCGGATCGGCAGGGCCGGTCTGGAAGAGCAACGAACGAATGAGCCGCGAGACCGCCGCGGCGAGCACGATGCCGGTCACCACGCCGATCGCCATCAGCCGGAACGCCTGTCCCACGATCATGCGCAGCACGTCGCGCTGCGCGGCGCCGAGCGCCATCCGGATACCGATCTCATGCGTGCGCTGCGTCACGGAGTACGAAATGACGCCGTAGATCCCCACCGCAGCGAGCAGCAGGGCCAGCGCGGCAAAGCCGGTGAGCAAGCCGGTGGAAAGCTTGCGCGACGCGACGGTGCTTTCCAACACGCTGTCCATCGTTTGTACGGTGGCGAGTGGCAAGTCGCGATCGATGCCCTGCACCGCTGACCGGATGGTATTGGTCATCGCCAGCGGATCGCCTTCCGTGCGGACCACCAGGAAGGTGTAAGAACGCGGCAGTTGCAGTTGCGGGATGTAGACCTCGGTCTTCGCCTGCGTGTCGAGGCCGTACTGGCGCACGTCTCCGACCACGCCGACCACCGTGGCCCAAGGGTTGATCTGGTCATTCTCGGAGCGCGGGTCGGTGCCGGCATTCAGGCGGATGAGCTGACCGATAGGCTCTCGATCGGGCCACCATTTTCTTGCGAAGGTCTCGTTGACCATCACCACCGGATTGTGGCGATCACGGTCGGCATCAGTGAAATTGCGCCCCTTGCGCAGGGGTATCTGCATGGTCTCGAGGTAGCGCGGGCTGACATAGTGAATGTCGGTATTGGGATATTGGCCCGCGGCGGGACGCGGCGCCGACTGCACGCGGTAGTCGGTCTGCCATCCCTCGCCGGAGAGCGGCAACGGCGGGATCGTTCCCGCCCACTTCACGCCCGGCCGCGCATTCCCGCGGGCGTAAAGCTCATCGAAGAAGCTGCGGATGTTGCTGTCGTCGCCTTCGAAGCCATTCGGACCAAAGCGCAAGCCGGGATACCGCTCGCCCGGCAGGATGAGGCGCGCCGTCAGGACATGGTCGGTGTTGAGGCCGGGATCGATGGCGCGCAGGCGGGCGAAGCTGCGCATCAGCAGGCCCGCGCCCGCAAGTAACACCAACGACAGCGCCACTTCGCTGACCACCAGCAGACTGCGCAGGCGATGCCGCCCGCCCGTTCCCGCCGTGCGACCGCCTTCTTTCAGGGTGTCGTGCAGGTGTGGACTCGATGCCTGCAACGCGGGCACCAGTCCGAACAGCATGCCAGTGAGCACCGCAGCGCCGAGCGTGAACCACAGGACGGGCTGGTCGATCTTGATCTCAAGGATCCGTGGCAGTGCATCGGGTGCGGCCTTCACCAGCAGATCGATGCCCCACGCGGCGATCATCAAGCCGATGCCGCCACCGATCAGCGAGAGCAGCACGCTCTCCGTGAGCAATTGCCGGACCAGCCGGAAGCGGCTAGCACCCAGCGCCATACGCACGGCGACTTCCTTCTGCCGGCTGTTGGCACGCGCTAGCAGCAGGTTGGCGACGTTCGCGCAGGCGATGAGCAGAACGAATCCGACCGCGGCGAACAGCGTGACCAGCGCATCTCGAACGTCACCGATGACGGCCTTGACATAAGACTGCACTTCCACGCTATTACCGGCATTCGAGTCCGGATACTGCTGCGCCAGGCGAGCGGCGATCGTCTTCATCTCCGACCGTGCCTGCTCCACGGTCACACCGGGCTTCATGCGAGCGATGGCGTAGATGCCGGGATGATTACCGCGCTGCTGCATCTGGTCGGCCGCGAGACCGAGCGGAATAAAGACTTCGTCCTGGCCGCTGCGATACAGGAAATTGCGCGGCATGATGCCGACCACGGTGTAGGACTGGCCGCTCATGCTGAGTGTCTGGCCCAGCATCACGCGTCCGCCAAAGCGGCGCTGCCAGAAGCCATAGCTCAGGATGGCGGTGCGCGCCGCGGAACGTTGATCGTCACCGGCGCTGAACACACGGCCCTGCGCGGCCGGAATACCCATCATCGGGAAGAACTCGTGGTTGACGGCACGCGCTTGTAAGAGCTCCGGATGGTCGCCACCCGTCAGCGTCAAGCCGGTCGGCTGCGTTGCCCCGATGGTCTCGAATACGGTGTTCTGCTTCTGCCAATCGAGCAGATTGAGATACGAGACCGACATGCCTCGCAGATTCTTCGATTCTTCATTGAGGAAGACCAGGCGATCCGAGTCCGGATACGGCAGCGGCCGCAGAAGAACGGCGTTCACCACGGTGAAGATCGCCGTGTTGGCGCCAATGCCGAGCGCTAGCGCGAGTACGGCAATGGCGCTGAAGCCGGGCGTCTTCGCCAGCATGCGCAGGGCATAGCGCAGGTCTTGCAGCATGGTGCCTCCTGACTTCGCGTCCTACTCGATGCCGATGACGACCAGGGTAGCGTCATCCTGGAAATTGCCGTCGCAGTGGTCGAGCACCGCGTCCATGATGCCGCGATGCATGCCGGCGGCGCTGTGCACGCGATGATCGCGCGCGACTGCGGTCAACAGATCACTGCCGAACTCGCCTCGCGCCTCGCTCCACGCTTCCACGATGCCGTCGGTGAACAGCACGATACGGTCGCCCGGCGCGAGCTGCACTTCCTCCTGCTCATATTGCCAGTCGTCGAACACGCCGAGCACGGCGCCACCGGTCGCGAGCGTGCGGGCACTGCCATCAGCGCTGACGATGAGCGGCGGATTGTGGCCGGCGTTCGCATAGGTGAGCGAGCGGCGCTCTGCGTCAACCACCGCTGCAAAGAAAGACACGAACTTGCCGGAAGTCGTAACATCGCCGACCACGCGGTTCAATTCGCGGCAGAGTATGCGCGGCGCCATCCCGGCGGTGACCAGCGGTCTCTCGGCTCCGCGCAGGTTGGCGGCGAGCAGGGCGCCGGGAACACCTTTGCCGGCAACATCGGCGATGGAGATGGCGAACTTGTGCGGCCCGAGCGGCGTGACCTGTGCGCAATCGCCGCCGATGTAGCGCAGCGAGCGCGACAGGCCGACGATCTCGCAACCCGCGATCTGCGGTATGTCGACCGTACTGAGTCGCCGCTGGATAGCGATGGCATCGTCGCGCTCTTCTTTGTCGATCGCGGCCCGGTCGCGCGCACCGGCCACGACCTTGTCGAGTTTGGCGAGTAGTTGCGCGTTGTCCCAGGGCTTCTGGATGAAATCCACTGCGCCGCGCTGCATGGCCGCGACGGCAACGTCCACCGTGCCCCACGCGGTCATCACCACAATCAGGAGTTCGGGGTGAGCCGCGTGGAGCCGTTCGACGAGTTCAAGCCCTTCGCCACCGGAAGTCGTGTCACGCGTGTAGTTCAGATCGACCAACGCGACGTCATAGTGTTCACGGACGATCTGCTGCAGCGCCTCGGCGGGCGTGCCGACCGTTTCGGCTTCGTGGCCGGCAGCGCGCAGCAGCAGACGCAGCGCAAAGCGTACGTTCGGTTGGTCATCAACCGCGAGCACGCGCAGCGCTGCCGGCGCGACGCGCACGGGTTTCGCGTCGTTGTCGGATGCCGATTGCCAGAAGCATTGGGTCGCCATAACAAGTACTCCGCTCTTGTATGGCAACGGACCTGCCAAGCTTGAGTGGCTGCAAGCCGTTGAAAATACTAGTTGAGTCGGAAAAGCTTGCTGGTCAGGTATTGCCGGTTGTTCGGTGGCGGGACTCGATTGTTCGGAACCGGACAGCCGCGGCGGGTCGCCCGCGTCCTTAATGTTCCTGCAGGATGGCGCCCTCGGCGGGCTTCGGAGCCGATGCGCTCTTTTCCGAACTGCGCATATAGGCGTTCGCCACGTACTGCGAGACCATGCGCTGCGTGTTAAAGAACGATCCGTTCAGCGCGATGGAACTGCGCATCACCTCGGTGTAACGCTGCGGCTTGCCGTAGAAGCACGGCACGATGTCGCGCTCGAGCTTGTCGTAGAGCGAGGCCGCGTCGGCCTGGCTGTCGCCAGTGGGTTGCTGGTCACCGATGGCCCATCCGGTGATGCCTTCAATGTGGCCTTCGACCCACCAGCCGTCGAGGACGCTGAGTGACGGCACGCCGTTCAGTGCGGCTTTCATGCCGCTCGTACCCGAGGCTTCCTGCGGGCGCATCGGCGTGTTCAGCCAGAGATCGACGCCGCTGGTGATGAGTTGACCCCACGTGAGGTCGTAATTCTCGACGTAGACCGTGCGGATCACGTCCGCAACCGCGGCCGCGCCGCCGAAGACGCTGCGGATGAGGGCCTTGCCGCCTTCATCGCGCGGGTGCGCCTTGCCCGCGTAGATGATCTGGATGCGCCCCGCATCGCGCGCAATACCACGCAGGCGCCGCGGATCGGTGAACAGCAGGTCGGCACGCTTGTAGGTCGAGGCGCGGCGTGCGAAGCCGATGGTGAAGACGTCGGGATCGAGCGCGACATTGTTGCTGCGCTGCACGGCGGCCAGCAGCAGCTGCTTGGCGCGCTGGTGCGTCTGGCGGACCTCGTCGAGCGGGATGCTGATGGCGTAGCGCAGGTAGTTGTTGTCCTTGCGCCAGCCGGCAACGTGCTTATCGAACAGCTCGCGGAAGGCGAGCGACGTCCAGGTGACGGCGTGCACGCCGTTGGTGATGGCGTCGATGCGGTATTCCGGGAACATGGTGCGCGACACCTCACCGTGGCGCATCGCCACGCCGTTCACGTAGCCGCAGAAGCGCAGCGCCAAATAAGTCAAGTTCAGCATGCCGTCGTGCCACGCTTCGGATTCCTCGATGAGCGCCACGCGGTCTTCGCCGAGCACGCTGGCAGCGAGCGCACGCGAGAACTGGTCGTGGCCGGCGGGCACGGGCGTGTGCGTGGTGAACAGGCACCGCCGGCGCACGCCATCCAGGTCGAGCTTGCGGACGTGGGCGGCAAAGCTCTGCGCCAGACGCTGCTCCAGAAGTCCCAGCACGAGCAGCGCGGAGTGGCCTTCGTTCAGGTGATAGATGAGGTCGGTGTAGCCGATGCGGCGCAGCATGTCGAGGCCGCCGAGTCCGAGCAGCGCTTCCTGGCAAAGACGGTAGCGATCGTCGCCGCCATAAAGATGATTGGTGAGCTCGCGGTCCTGCGGCGCATTCTCTGGCAGGTCAGTGTCCAGCAGGTAGACCGGCACGATCTCGCCGGTGACGCCGTGCACGGTATACCGCCACGCGCGAATGGCGACCAGTCGCCCCTCGATGCTGACTTCGCCGCGCCCGGGCATCTCCTCGAGCACCGCTTCCGGACGCCAGTACTGCGGCTCCTCGGACTGGCGGCCGTCGACGGCAAGACGCTGCCGGAAGTATCCCTTGCGATGCAGCAGCGTGACGGCGACCACGGGAATACCGAGGTCGGCGGCGGAGCGCAGCGTATCGCCGGCGAGCACCCCGAGACCGCCGCTGTAGGTCGGCATGCCCGCGTCGAGGGCGATCTCCATGGAAAAGTACGCGACTTGGGGAAGATTGGCTCGGGTCTTCATTCTCTGTCGCTGCGCTCCAAACCGCTAAATGCTCCTCTCGTGGAGGGTCCCTCACGGCCTTCCGCCGCACTACACGGCCTGCACAGCCGCTCCGCTATATTTTCGTAGAGATGCGGCCCAAATACTCAGCCTAGCAGGAAGGCCGCGCGTTTGTCGTCGCGGAAATGAGGCTTAATTCGGCACCGGCGGCCGCCCGTCGCTGGTCATGGTGCCGTCCCAGCGCTTGCTGCCTTCCAGGTGGATCTCGAACTGGTCGAGCACGCGTGTGGCCAGGTGCGTGACCATGTCGTCGATGGTCGCCGGATGATTGTAGAAGGCGGGCACAGGCGGAAAGATGACCACGCCCATGCGCGCCAGCTTCAGCATGTTCTCCAGATGGATCTCGCTGAGCGGCGCTTCGCGCGCCACCAGTACCAGCCTGCGGCGCTCTTTCAGTACGACGTCGGCAGCACGGTGAATGAGGTTCTGCCCGTATCCGTGCGCGATCGCGGCCAGCGTGCTCATGCTGCACGGCGCGATCACCATGCCCGCGGTCACGAATGAGCCGCTGGAGACGGCGGCACCTTGGTCGCCGACGGGATAAGCGTGTGTTGCTAGCGATTGCACCTCATCGAGCGTGTGCGGCGTCTCGTGCGTGAGCGTGCGCGCTCCCCAGCGGCTGACGATCAAGTGGGTGTCTACATCACTTCCGTGCAGCAATTGCAGGATGCGCACGCCAAGAATCGTGCCGCTGGCGCCCGTGATGCCCACGATGAGTTGCTTGCGAGGTGACATCCATCCTCCTATGCGGGCACGTGGCGGACAAATTCGCGGGGCGAGACGATGCTAACGCCATGCCGCCCGAGCCGGGGCCGGAAGTGCTTGCTGTTGCCAGTGACCAGGGCGTCGGCATTGCCTGCCATCGCGACTTCCAGGAACGGCAGATCGCTGCGGTCCGGCAAATCCACACTGACCGGCGTCGCACTCACGTATTCGCCGGCACGTTCAATGAAATCCACGAGCGTATCGACGTCCGCTTGATGGAATCCGAACACGGGACGCAACAACACGGCCCGGTATTCATCGACGATCCGATCATCGTAAAGCACAGCCACTCGTTCGGCGAGGATCGCGGCCAGGATGCGGCCCGGTGGCCCATGGGGACTCAGGATACCCGAGACGAGAACATTCGTATCAACCACGACCCTCATGCCGTCTTGCGCTTGCGACGAACCGCGCGTATCTCGGCATTGATCACCGCGGCGGAGGTGCGGTCCTGGCCGCGACGCCTGGCGTGCTTGCGCATGCGCGACACGGCCAACTGGGCTTTGGCCTGGCGCAGGGCGCGCGTCGTCTCCTCGAGTCGATCCTCCTCCACACCGAGCAGGATGGCGACTGGCTTGCCATTGGCAGTCAGGACCAACTCGTCATCTTGTGCCAGGTCCCGGACATAGCCGGGCTGGTTGCGCAGTTCGCGAGTGCTCACAAAGCGCATCAGCTCCGTATCCTTTCTGTAGCCAATACGGCTACATTATCGCTACCTTCAGGCCCGTGGTCAAGTCGCATGTCGTTAGCGAGCTGCCTGGAAGAGATCCTGCTGCACACCATCGAGCCGCTCGGCGATGGCGTCGCCAGTCCGCATACCAAGACAACGCTGCGCTACATCCAGGAGTTGAAGAAGAAGCATGGCATCGACTACGACTGCCACGCGAGCTATCGGTTCGTGGAAGAATGAGCCTTTGCCACCGGCTTCGAAATGAGATACAAGAGGTGCTTTAGCGGACCGACGGTGCAGCCCGCGAAGCGCGCCTGCAGGCCTCATGGGTCTTCGGCCGAGCACGGCTCTTTAGCGGTTTTGGAGCGGAGCGAAAAAAACAATGGACGACGAACGCTTTGGAATGCCCGGCCACGCGCCGCAACATGATCTCGGATTGCAGAGCACCACACCGCAAGGTTCATGGGCGAACATCGGCGGCGGTGGCGATTGGTCCGCGCCCCAGTCGGCGCCGGTCAGCTACGGTGGCGGTGGCGGATGGGTGGGAGGCGGAGGTGGAGGAGTTGCCGCCGGCCCTTACATCCCGCAGCCGCGCAGCTACAAGGTGGCGATCATCCTCGCGATGCTGTTCGGCCCGCTTGGGCTGTTTTATGCCGGCTTCTTGCACGGCCTGATCGCGTTTTTCACTGTCGTCCCCGTCGTGCAGGCCGTAACGCTGGCAAGCATGCCGGTGATCGCTGGCCGATTCGATCCGCTCTGGGTCGCCATCCCGACGCTCTGGGCGATCACCGTGCCGTGGGCGATCTTGGGCACGGCGTTGCGCAACTGGAGACTCGCGCGGCGGAAGAAGCAAGCGTAAGGCCTACTTCCCGTCGAAGAGGAACCCGTCTCGTAACACGCGCTCGCTTACTTCTTGCGCTTGATCACGCCGCAGGCAACACGCCCCGTGTCGTTGTTCGGTTCATCCGGCACGCCGTGGAAGGTGATCGCGGTTCCCGGCGCGCGTACGATGGAGTTGTCGCCGTCTCCAAGCGTGAGCTTCGGCATATAGAACGTGCCCTTGCCGGTCCCATCCGCTCCTACTTCGACGCCCTTGCCAGGATCGCCGGCGGAGGGAGCAGCGTTCGCTTTGATGTGGTGTTCCTTGTCCCCGTAGAACTCGTGCGTCGGATCAAAGCGCAGGTGCGACGAGTTGAACCCTTCCTTGGCATCGCACACGGGATCATTGTGGATGTGGAACGTATGCGTCCCGGGGAACATGTGCGTGATATCGAGATCAAGCCTCAATCCGCCGCTATCGGCTTCGCTAAAGGTCGCGGTGCCCGCCTTCTTCCCCTGCAGATCGAGGATGTCGATCGTCAGCGGCTTCGGCTTCTTCGCGGCCGCCAGCAATCCGCCCGCCAGGGCACACAACGCCACAACAACCAGGACTATGCGAGTCTTCATGATGATCTCCTACACCTGCGAACGGATCACTGCACCTGATTCAGTTTTGCCACAAACTTCTGTTGCGCTTGCTTCACGGCGGCAAGGTCGGGCTTCCCGCCGGGCGTGATGAGATGGATAAACTCGTCCATCGCCACATCAACGTCGTTCCACAGCGTCGCGTTACGTGCGCGGAGCGCTGTCTCGGCCACGTCCCACTCTTGCTCCAGCGTGTTGCAGGCGGTACGGGCCGCCGCGAGATCGCCCTTCGCCACGGCATCCACGGCCTGCTGCGCCAGCGTGCGATAGCGGGCGACGCGCTCGGCGGCGCCCATCGCCGTGATCCCGCCGGTCGGTTTGATATAAATCGCCGCGACCGTACTCTTGCCCACTCCCATCGTGCGGACCGTCTTCATCAACTCCGTGTCGATGATCGAGATAAGACCTTCGGTGATGTTCGTGGCGTACAGATACTTGCCGTCAGGTGTCATCGCCATACCCCACGAATTCGTCGCGCCGGTCGCGTCGTGAGCGATCGGGATGTTATCCAGCAGCCGCGCGGTCTCGCCGATGCGCAACACCCCGATCATGTCGCTGATCTTGCCCAGCACGTACAGCCGCTGCCCGTCGGGTGAGAACTCGATGTGCTGCGGCGAACGTGCTCCCATCGTTTCCTGCTTGTGCTCCAGCGTTTCTGCGTTGAAGAACTCGACGCAATCGTCTTCGATCATGGTCACGGCAAGCAGCTTGCCGTCGGGCGAATAGGCCATGTCGCGTGGCTCGGTGCCTGTCTTCACGGTCTTGACCACCTGGTTCGTGGCGGTGTCGATCACGCTCAGGGTGCTGTCTCCCGCGTTGGAGATCAGTAGGCGCTTGCCGTCCGGCGAGATGATGGCGCGGCGCGGCTCCTTGCCCACCGCGATCTTCCCGGTCTGCTGCTTCGTCTCGAGCGAAAACACGACCACCTTGGCGCTGCGAATGTCCACTACGTAGAGCGTCTTGGAGTCCTTGCTGACCGCGCAGCCGTCCGGAAATGTGAAGTCAGGAGAACTCAGCGTTGCCACCAGTGTTTTCGTCTGCAGGTCGATCATGCCCTCCGTCTTGTCGAGGGGGCTATTCACGAACAGCAGCTTGCCGTTCGGCGCCAGGCACATCTCGCTCGGGTTCTTGCCGACCGGTACGGCTTGCGCCAGCGTCAGTCCGAGACCGAGAGCCGAGACGTTGTAGATGTTCACTACGTTGTCGCTGCGCACCGCGACCGCCAGCATGGGCGTTTGTGCCGCCGCGAACGTTGCAAGCAGGAATACAGCCAACAGGCAGTTCGTGATGGTTTTCAACGGTTGTCCTTCGACGAATGAGATTGATTTGCTGAGTATCGGCTGCGGCTCTGCCATCGGTCAAAACGGTTTTATGGACATGCAGTTATCGGTCAGAGCACTCACAGGAGTGGCGCGCGCGGGCACGCGCGGCGCCACGACTCTCCGGAGGTTCTTTGACGCATCCGCAAGGCGCTGTTACGATAAGACGTTCGCGGTCTTCCTGCCTAGCGTGTGTAACGTCCCCATCGTCTAGCCCGGCCTAGGACATCGCCCTTTCACGGCGGTAACGG
>CAYWSH010000012.1:0-18606 GCA_964460655.1 uncultured Terriglobales bacterium
GCCACGGCCACAGCGAGGTTGACGATCCGACCGTCACGCAGCCGCTGCTCTACAAAGCGATCGAAGCGCGCGAGCCGACGTACGTTGTCTACGCGCAGCAGCTCGGCGTTGATCCTGCTGACACGGTGAATGCCGTCCGCGCCGCGCTCGGCGAAGCGCAAAAGGTCGCGCAGCAGTACACCAAGAAGCCAACGATGGCGACGCTCCCGGATTACTGGTCGCGCTTCCAGGGCGGCCGCTACAAGCCGGAGTTCGACGTCGCGACCGGCGTCACGCGTGCCGACCTGGCGACTCTCGGGCCGAAGCTGACCGCAGCGCCTGCCGACTTTCACGTCCACCCGAAGATCCAGAAGTTGTTACAGCAACGCGCCGAGATGGCTGCCGGCAAGCGCGCCGTGGATTACGGCATGGCCGAAGCGCTCGCCTTCGCGACCTTGCTCACGAATGGCGTACCCGTCCGCCTGAGCGGGCAGGATTCGCGCCGCGGCACCTTCAATCAGCGGCACTCGGTGCTGGTCGACATCGAGAACGAGAAGGAATACGTCCCGCTGCAGCACGTGGGCGACGGCCAGGAACGCTGCGAGATCTTCAACTCCATCCTGTCGGAAGCGGCGGTGATGGGCTTCGAATACGGCTACAGCCGCGACTTTCCCGAGACGCTCGTGCTGTGGGAGGCGCAGTTCGGCGACTTCGCCAACGGCGCGCAGATCATCATCGACCAGTTCGTCAGTTCGGGCGAAGACAAATGGGGCCTGCTTTCCGGCCTCGTGCTGTTGCTGCCGCACGGCTACGAAGGCCAGGGCCCGGAACACTCGAGCGCGCGCATCGAACGCTATTTGCAACTGGCGGCGCGCGACAATTTCCAGATCTGCCAGCCTTCGACCGCGGCGCAGTATTTTCATCTGCTACGGCGGCAGGCGTTGCGCCCGTGGCGCAAGCCGCTGGTGGTCTTTACGCCGAAGAGCATGCTGCGGCATCCGGCCGCGTCCTCCAAGATCGAGGAGTTCGAGCGCGAGCGTTTCCTCAACGTTGTGCCCGACGCCGACGTGCAGGACGCGAAGCGCGTCCTGCTCTGCACCGGCAAGATCGGCCACGAGCTACGCGTGGAGCGCCAGAAGCGCAAGGACACCGCGACCGCGATCCTCTTCCTCGACCAGATGTACCCGTGGCCCGAGCAGGAATTGACCGCGGCGCTGGCGCAGCATCCGGCGGCGCACGACATCGTGTGGGTGCAGGAAGAGCCGTCCAACATGGGTGCGCACTCTTACATCATGCCGCGCCTGCGGCGTTTGGCCGGCGACCGCGCCGTGCGCGCAGTGAAGCGCTCGGCGAGCGCCAGCCCAGCCACGGGCTCAGCCAAAGCGCACGAACTCGAGCAGAAGACGCTGATCCAGCTGGCGTTTGGGATCGAGTAAGTACGTCAGTGCATCGGTACATCAGTACGCCAGGAGCCGAACTTCTCCTGATGTACTGATGCACTGATGTACTGACGTACTTCTTCTTAGATCGGCGGCCCCACCGGCGCGCCGCTCGGACGCAGGTGCGGCACGTTGCTCTTGGGATCGCGCCGGAAGAGTTCGATCTCGCGCGCGATGTAGCGCAGCGCAGGTGATGGATGCGTTGTCAGCCCCGCCTTCACCGCCTGCTCGACCGCATCCACGCCGTACCAGCCCATTGCCCGCGCGCCACCGGTAGCGTTTTCGTCCACCGCCAGGCGCATCAAGCGCTCGGTCACTTCAGTCTGTACGACTTCCGCTAACCCCGGCCCTGCGCCAGCCGGAAACGCGGCGCGCACCAACGCGTCCACGACCTCGCGCGGGCCGAGCTGTCCCGGATCTGCATGCTGCAGGGTGCGCAGGCGCGTAAGTCTTGCCGGCTCGAGCAGCCCGCCCACCACGATCTCGCACACAAAGCGCGCGGCATCGCTGGGGTTGAAAACGTAACCGGCACTCGAGCGGAAGCGCTCCGGATCGCCGCCCTCATTCGGCACGGGCGCGAGCAGCTTCCACAGGTCCGGCCGTACTTCCAGGGTTGCAGGTTGCAGCTGCGACATCAGCATCTGCAACGCCTCGCGCTGTTGTGCCGCGGGCCACGGCTTGACGGGATCCTGCGTATCGCCTTTGAGTGCCAGCGGGATCTTCGCGCTGCCGATCACGTTCACCGCCGCGCCGAGCGCGTACTGGTGGAAAGCGTAGATGAGCGCGAAGCGCGACGTCAGGTCGGCCCACGGCTCCCCGCGCTGCACGTTGCGCTCGCCGTAATTCTTCAGCAGCGCCGCGCGCACCGGGATCACTTGCTTCAGCCACGTCACGGGATCAGGACCGTCGTCGTACGAATTCCAGCGCGGATCTTCGGTGTTCGCCCACACCACGCCCTGCTGGATGCCGCGCTGCACGATGGCGTTGAGCCGTGTCTTTTCAAGTTTCGCGTTGATGTCGGTGCTGTAGCCCCACTCGATCGCCAGCTTGTCATAGGAGCCGACGCCCTGCATGTACGCGTCGCTGAGGTCGGGCGTGCCGTCGGCGCGGATGGCGATGCGCGGCGCGTAGTAATCCATGACCGAACCGCGCCCGAAGGTGCTGGCGGCGAAGTTGTGCGCCAGGCCAAGCACGTGGCCCATCTCGTGGCAGGTGAGCAGCGCGAGCCGGCGCAACATGCTCTCTTCTTCGCTGAGTCGCGGATCGACGGCGTCGAGCGGCGCAAACAGGTCGAACGCATCTTCGTCGTACTCGGGCGCGAGCGTCGAGGCCCAGTAGTTGTGCACCGTGCGCATGCGGTGTGAATCGAGCTGCACCACGGCGTGGATGATCTCGCCGGTGCGCGGATCGGCGTGCGACTGGCCGACCGACCAGCCGCGTCCGCTGCGGTTCGTCCATTGGATCGTGGGATAGCGCACGTCCATCGGATCGGCATCGGCGGGCAAGTCTTCGACGCGCAACGCGTTCTTGAAGCCGGCTTGCGCGAACGCGTCATTCCACCACAACGCACCCTTGCGCACCCACGAGCGCAGCGGTTCGGCGATCGCCGGATCGAGATAAAACACGATCGGCTTCACCGGCTCACTCATGGCAGCGCTCGGGTCTTTCTTCTGCAGACGCCAGCGATTGACCAGGCGGCGGATGGGCGGCTCGTTGAACTTCTGCGAGAAGTCCCAGAAGTTGCCGCCGAAGAAGCCGATGCGCGGATCGCGCTCGCGGACTTCGTAGCCCGCCTCAGGCAGCGCGACGAGCGAATGATGTTCACGCACGGTGAGGGCATGCGCATTCGGCTGGTTGAAGCCGCCACTCGGCGTATCGGAGATGAATGTGAGCATGCCTTCCATCTCGGTATTGAGCGGGAAAGTGCGCGTGTGGTCCATGTCCACGATGCTGCGCTGGTCGTCGAGCCGCCACGCTGCGCCTGCGGCAGCCGGGCGCTGCTGCGTGAGGGCGGCGTTCAATCGCTGTGGCTGACGCAGCTGGTCGAGCAGACCGACTGCATCGCGCAGGATCATAGGATTTGCGTTCACCAGCAGCTTGCCGTCCTGCTCGGCTTCGACTGTGAGCGAAACGAGCACAGACGTCGGGAAGCTAAGCTCGACCGAGCGTTTCAGGTCAGCCGAGCCGTTCTCCGCGCGGAAGCCTTCGTTGCGCTGGATGAGGAGCACGCGATTGCCGGCGCGGCGGAACTCGCACAGCGCTGCCGGACCGAAACTGCTGCGGTCGGCGGCCATATCGAGCGAACCGACACCGCTGCCGAGTCCGGTGAAGTACAGGAACTGGCGCTCGAGCACCTGCGGCGAGAGTTCCAGCAGCAAGTCGCCACGGCGCGCGTCGAAATAAAACGGAATGAAACCGTCATGACGCTGCAGATTGGCGGTGCGGGCAGCGAACGACTGCGCTTCGGGGCGCTGCGGGGCGTTTTGCGCGAATGTGAAAGCAGAAAGGATGATGCAGGCGAAAGCTCGCTTCATGTCGGTTCCCGGCGGTGAAGTGAAGAGCGGGGAATTGTACAGCGCAAGCGCGAGTCGTGCTGCGTGCGTGATCGGCGAAATCTGCGCGATGTTGTCTGCGTAATCTGCGGTTTAAGACTTTGTCGCCTTACTGATAAAACCTTAAACCGCAGATTTCGCGGATTGTGCGCAGATTTCGCAGATGCTGTCTTGTCGAAGCCCGTCCGCAGGCCCGCGCGACGCCGCTATCGAGCCCCTAGCGCGCCATGCGAAAATGTAGGGAGTCTCTATGCTCTTCGTCTCGCTCATCCGCGAAGGCTCGCGTTTCCTGGTGCGCAACAAGCTGCGCAGCGCGCTCACGGTGCTGGGCATCATGATCGGCATCGGCGCGGTGATCTGCGTGGTGGCCATCGGCAACGCCGGTTCGCAGCAGATCCAGCAACAGTTGCAGAACCTGGGCGAGAATCTGGTATGGGTCGAAGCCGGCGGCCGGGCGCCGAACGGTGTGCGCACCGGCACACACGGCACCAAGACGTTGGTGATCGCGGATGCCGACGCCATCCGCACACAGGTGTCGTTGATCAAGGCGGTGTCGCCACAGAGCGACGGCCGCGTCCAGACCGTCTACGGCAACAGCAACTGGAGCACGCAATACCGCGGCGAGGGGACCAGCTATCTGGACATCAAGCGCTGGCAGCTCTCGTCGGGCGCCATGTTCAGCGAAGACGACGTGGACCACGCGCGCGAGGTCTGCCTGCTGGGGAACAGCGTGAAAGATCGTCTTTTCGGCGCCGAAGACCCGCTGGGCAAGGTCGTGCGCGTGAATTCACTACCGTGCCAGGTGGTGGGGACACTGGCGCCGCACGGGTTCTCGTCGTTCGGCCAGGACCAGGACGACTTCATCCTGCTGCCGTACACCACCGCGATGAAGAAACTGAACGGCCAGACCTGGCTCGATGACGTGATGTGCTCGGCCGTATCGCAAGACAGCGCGGACCTCGCCAAACAGCAGGTCACCGATTTATTGCGTGAGCGGCACCGCATCCGCCCCGGTCAGCCCGACGACTTCAATGTGCGCTCGCCCGAAGAGCAGATCGAGATCCAGCTGCAGGCCAGCGAGACGTTCACGCTCTTCCTGGTGAGCATCGCCTCGGTGTCGCTGCTGGTGGGCGGCATCGGCATCATGAACATCATGCTGGTCTCGGTGACCGAGCGCACGCGCGAGATCGGCATCCGGCTCGCCGTGGGCGCCACCGAGACGAACATCCAGGCGCAGTTCCTGGGTGAAGCCGTTCTGCTCAGCCTGTTCGGCGGGACGCTGGGCGTACTCGTGGGACTGGTCGGCTCGGTCGGGATCGGCCGCGCCTTGGAATGGAACGTTGCCATCTCACCCGGTTCGGTGGTCGTGGCGGCAGCATTTTCCATCGCCGTGGGCGTGTTTTTCGGCTACTACCCCGCGCGCAAAGCGGCCGCCCTCGACCCCATCGAAGCCCTGCGGTTTGAGTAGAATCTGCTGCAAAAAACAGCGCAACAATCCACGGCTTGCGATGTCTTACAGGCAGGGCTTAGGGGCTACATTGCCGCAAATCTAGGCTAGACTGCTAGCCGGGTTTTTTGGGTCGTTTTTAGGGTCTCAAGGCGCTATCCATCCGGGTTTTCAATCGTCTGTGAGGAACATGCGGGACTTTACGGTCAATACGGGTGCGTTCGCCGTCGCGGCGCCCCCCAGTCTGGCCCCCGTCCCGGAGTCCCAACCGGCTCCGCCCCTTGAGGCGCCGGCGCCGCCGCCCTCCCATCGGGCCAGGAACATCGCGCTGGCCGTGGCGGTCGTGCTCATCGCCGGCGTGCTTTATCTCTGGCGCGGCACCGCCACCGCTACGCAAACCACGACGATCCTGCGCACGGCCGTGGTCGAACGGCGCGACATGGTGCGTACGCTGCGCGTGAACGGCACCATTGAGGCGACGCAGTCGTACCTGGTCGCAGCGCCGCAGCTGACTGGCGGCGGGCTCAATTCGCTTGTCATCACCAAGCTGATCCGTGCGGGCACGCCGGTGAAGAAAGGCGACCTGCTCGTGGAGTTCGACCGCCAGCAACAGATCAACAACGCGCTCGACCGCCGCACGGACTTTAAAGACCTCGAAGAGCAGATCCGGAAGAAACAGGCTGACCAGGCCTATACGCGAGCCAAAGACGACACCGAACTGAAGCAGGCGGACGATGCCCTGCGCGCCGCCGAGTTCGAGATGCAGCGCAACGAGGTCGTCTCCAAGATCGACGCCGAGAAGAACCAGGAGAACCTGGAAGAGGCCAAAGCGCGGCTGGCGCAACTGCGCCAGACTTACGACCTGAAGCGCCGCGCGGCGCGCTCCGAGCTGCGCATCCTCGAGATCCAGCGCGACCGTGCGCGCAACGCCATGGTGCACGCCGAGAACAACGCCAAGAAGATGTCGATCGCGTCGCCTCTCGGCGGCGTGGTCGTGCTCAACACCATCTGGAAGGGCAGCAACATGGGCGAGGTGCAGGAAGGCGACGAAGTCCGCGCCGGCGTGCCGTTCCTGCAAGTGATGGACCCGAATTCCATGCAGGTGCGCGCCAAGGTGAACCAGGCGGACGTCGGGAGGTTCGAAGTCGGCCAGACGGTGCAGGTGCGGATGGATGCGTATCCCGATATCGCCCTGCCGGGCAAGGTGGAGCGCATCGCGCGCATCGGCGCCAGCAGCCAGTTCTCGAATCGCGTGCGGAACTTCGTCGTCGTGTTCTCCATCCAGGGAACATCGCCGCGCCTGATGCCCGACCTTTCCTCCGCTGTGGACATTGAACTGGGGCGCGTGCAGCAGGCGCTCGTCGTGCCGCGCGATGCATTGGTGACGGAAGGCGAAGCAGCGTTCGTCTGGGTGCGCGACGGGCGCGGCTTCCGCAAGCAGCCGATCCGCGTGGTCATGACGAGCGGCTCGGAAGCGGCCATCGAAGGCGCGAACGCCGGTGACGTGGTCGAGCGCAACCCGCCTACGTCCCAGGCAGGTACATCATGAGCCCGCGGCAAAGCTTCGCGCGCAAATGGACGCTTCGCGTGGTGCTGCCCGTGCTCGTGCTGGCGGGCGCCGGGTATGGCGCTCTGCGCCTGCGGCGGCAACCGGTCCTGGTCCCGACGGCCGACGTGCTGCGCGGTGAATTCGTTGACTACACCCAACTGCGCGGTGAAGTGAAGGCGCAGAAGTCCGTCATTCTCTCGGCGCCGTCGAACGCGGGCGACCTGCAGATCGTCAAGCTCGCCAAGAACGGCTCTGCGGTGAAGCCGGGAGACGTCGTCGTCATATTCGACGCGACCGACCTCAACCGCCGCCTGGACCAGACAAGGACCGACCTGAAGCAGGCGGAAGCCGAGATCGCCCGCGTGCGCGCCCAGGGTCGCCTGATCCAGGAGCAGGACGCCACCGATTTCGCCAAGGCAAAGTTCGACGTGGAGCGCGCGCGGCTCGACGCCAGCAAGCAGGAGATCCTCTCGGTCATCGACGGCGAGAAGAGCAAGCTCGCGCTGGCCGACAAGGAGCAAAAACAGAAAGAGATCGAACAGAAGCTCAAGTCGGATGACCAAAGCATGCAGGCCGATGTGAACAGCCGCACGCTGAAGCGCGACAAAGCGCTCTTCGATGTGCGGCGCGGCGAGAAGAACATCGCCAACATGGTGGTGAAGGCGCCGGTGCCGGGCATGGTCACGCTGCTCGAGAACTGGCGCGCCGGCAACTTCAACAGCGCGCCTGAATGGCGCGAAGGCGATCGCGCCTGGCCGGGTGCCGGCATCATCGAACTGCCGGACCTGACCAAGATCAACGTGGTCGCGCCGCTGGAAGAGATCGATCGCGGCCGCCTGAAGACCGGGCAGGAAGTCATCATTCGCGTCGATGCCGTGCCCGACAAGGAATTCCGGGGCGTCGTGCAGGAGATCAGTCCGCTCACCAAGCAGGATTTCTCCATCTGGCCGCCGACCAAGAACTTCAGCATGACGATCGAATTGAAGAGCACCGATGCGCGCCTCCGCCCGGGAATGAGCGCTTCGGCACGCGTTGCCGTGGACAAGCTCGGCGACGCCATCACCGTGCCGGCCGAAGCCGTGTTCCAGCGCCTGGGGCACAGCGTGGCGTACGTGCTGCACGGTTCCACGTTCGAAGAGCGCACGGTCGAGGTGGCGCGGCGCGGGAACGGAAAATGTGTCATCACCAGCGGGCTGAAGCCGGGCGAGAAGGTGGCGACCAAAGACCCCACGCTGGAGCCCAAGTCGTAATAGAAGACGTCATGAAGAAGAAGCGCATCATCATTCGCGGGTTGATCGCCGTTGCTGCGGTGCTGGGCATCAGCGCGCTCGTCGTCGCCACCAGCCGGACGCTGCGTGCCAACGCGCCGCAGAGCGTGCCCACCGTACGCGTCCAGCGTGGCGATGTGGAGCTGCGCGTCTACACCAACGGCGAACTGCGGCCGGTACGCACCGCGCAGATGATGGCGCCCCCGGTGAGCGGCACGCTGCAGATCATCCACTTGTGGAATCCGGCAAAGCCGGTCAAGGCGGGCGACATCGTCGTCGAGTTCGATCCCAGCGAGCAGGAATTCCGCCTGGAGCAGAGCCGCTTCGACCTGGCTGACGCGGACGAGCAGATCACGAAAGCGAATGCCGACGCGGCCGTGCAGGCCGCGCAGGACAAGGTCGCGCTGCTGTCGGCGCGCTTCGACGTGCGCCGCGCCGAGCTCGACGTGAGCCGCAACGAGCTGCTCAGCTCCATCGACCAGCAGAAGAACCAACTGGCACTGCAGGAAGCCAAGCGCCGCCTCGCACAGCTGGAGCAGGACGTGACGTCGCGTGCGAGCTCGAGCCGTGCTTCGCTCGCCGTGTTGCAGGAGAAGCGCAACAAGGCAATCCTCGACATGGAGCAGGCGCAGCGCACCATCGCGAGTTTGCAGGTGAAGTCCCCGATCGACGGCGTCGTCTCCATCCAGGAAAATCGCGACGCCACCGGCGGCTTCTTCACCACCGGTATGGTCATCCCGGAGTTTCGCGAGGGCGACCTTACGCGCTCCGGGCGTGTGATCGCCGAGGTGCAGGACGGCCAGATGGAAGTGCAGTCGAAGGTCCTGGAGAACGACCGCGCAAACATTACCTCGGGTCAGGCGGTCGAGGTGAAGGCCGACGCGCTGCCGGGCGTGAACTTCAGCGGCAAGGTGAAGACCATCGCGGGCCTGGCCTCACGCGGCATGTGGTTCATGGGCGACGCCACGCGCACCTTCGACACCACGTTCCAGATCGATGCCCCCGACCAGCGCCTGCGGACGGCGCAAACGGTGCAGGTGGTGATCGCCGGCAATCCGCTGAAGAGCGTGCTCTACGTGCCGACGCAGGCGGTCTTCGAGAAGAACGGCAAGTCGGTGGTCTTTGAAAAGACGGCACGCGGTTTCGAGCCGCATGAAGTGAAGGTCCTGCAACGCACCGAGACGCGCGTCGTGCTGGACGGCATGTCCGAGGGCCAGGAAGTCTCCCTGCTCAATCCCGAAGCGGCGACCACTGTCGCGGGTAAGGCGGCCGCGCCACCTTCCATCGGAGGTGGGCGTTGAGTTCTGCCGCTCTGGCCGCGCGCTGGCGGCCGATGGCGCAGCGCGTCCAGCAGGTGCTGCCCGATCTGAGCCTCGGCTGGCAGAACCTCATGGCGCACAAGCTGCGCTCGCTGCTCACCATGCTGGGCATGATCTTCGGCGTGGCGGCGGTGGTTTCGATGCTCTCCATCGGGGCCGGCGCGCGCCAGCAGGTGATGGCGTTCATCGAGCAGCTCGGTATCCGCAATCTCATCGTGGAAGCACGCGAAGCGAACAACTTCGAGGAATACCAGAAGGCGCGCAAGCTCTCGCCCGGTCTCACCTTTCAGGATGTACGGGTCCTGAAATCGAATCTCACGAACTCCACGGCGCTCACCGCGCGCAAGCGCTTCACGCCGAACAAGCTTGTGCCCAAACCACAGCGCGACATGCCGGTCATCTACGGCGTGGAGCCGAGCTTCCAGCAGATCCTCAACCTCGAGCTGGCCGCGGGGCGCTTCTTCGATGCCGAGGAGAACGCAGCGGCGGCGGCGGTGTGCGTGCTCGGCGAAGGCGCGAAGACGAACCTGTTCGGACCGCAGGAAGCCGTGGGTCAGTACGTGAAGGTGAACGAGCAGTGGTTCCGCGTGATCGGCGTGACCGGCCCGCAGCTCACCTCGCAGTCGAGCCTGGAAGGTGTGCCCACGCAGGACCGCAACAACCTCATCTATGTCCCGCTGCCGGCGACCATGCTGCGGCTGGAGAACGCGATGAGCCGCATGAAGGACGAGATCGACGGCGTCTACATGCAGTTGCGCGCCGCCGATGAAACGCCCGGCACGGCGGAAGTGGTGCGCGGGCTGCTGAACGGCACGCATCGCCAGGCGAACGACTTCAGCATCATCGTGCCGGCCGAACTGCTCGCCGAGCAGCGGCGCACGCAGCGCATCTTCGACATGGTGATGGTGGCGATCGCCTCCATCTCGCTGCTCGTGGGCGGCATCGGCATCATGAACATCATGCTCGCCAGCATCCTCGAGCGCACGCGCGAGATCGGTGTGCGGCGCGCGCTGGGCGCGCGGCAGAAAGACATCGTGCGCCAGTTCCTCGTCGAGGCCGTGCTCATCTCGCTCGGCGGTGGATTGCTCGGCATCCTCTTCGGCTTCGGGATGTCGCGCCTGATCGCGTTCCTCGCCGGCTGGTCCACGGTGATGACGCTCAGCTCCGTCGTGCTCGCCTTCGCGTTCTCGGTGTCGGTCGGGCTGATCTTCGGGATCTATCCCGCGACCAAGGCCGCGAAGCTCGACCCGGTGGAAGCCATCCGTTACGAATAAACAAAGGTGACGAACATGAAGCGGTGCTTGCTGGTCCTGATTGCTGTCGTCTTCGTGAATGCCGCGCCGGCGCAAACCTTCCCCATGCCGGACTACTTCCGGCAGTTCTTTGTGAAGCCACGGCCGCAGGGGAAGCTCGCGTCGCCGCTGTCGCTCGAGACCTACATCACCGACGGCAAGCTGCGGCTGTCGCTGGATGACGCCGTTCGGCTCACGCTGCGCAACAACACCGACGTTCAGGTCAACCTGATCAATACCGGCATCGCCGAGTATGCCGTGATGAAGTCGCACGCGCCGTTCGATCCGGTCTTCCTCACTAGCTACAATCCCGTGCGTTCCACTTCACCCACGACGTCAACGCTGCAGGGCGCAAACACGCTGAGTTCCCTGAATCAGGTCTTCAGCTCCTCGTACACCCAGCTCTTCGCCACCGGTACCACCTACCAGGTGTCGCTGAACGCGAGCAAGAACGCTTCGAACAGCACGTTCAGCACTTTTAACCCGGCGATCTCGTCGAGCCTGAACATCTCCCTCAGCCAGCCATTGTTGCGGAACCGCGGCTGGTTCATCACGCATGCGCCCATCGTCATCGCGCAGCGCAATCTGAAGATCTCGCGCGCGAACTTCGATGCGTTCGTGAACAGCGCGATGCTCAATGCCATCAACCAGTATTGGGACGTCGTGCAGGCGCGTGAAAACCTCAAAGTGTTGCGCGATTCACAGGCGCTCGCCGAAGCAAGCTACCAGCAGAACAAGCGCGCCCTCGAGCTCGGCGCGTTACCGCCGCTCGACATCTTCCGCTCCGAATCGCAAGTGGCGCAGCGCAAGCTGCAGGTCATCCAGGCGGAGTATCAACTCAAGCAGTTGGAAGACCAGTTCCGGCAGACGATCGGCGCCGACCTCGATCCGCGCCTCGCGGCGCTCGACCTTGATCTGTACGAATCGACTGCGTCCATGAGCAACGCCGCCGCGCCGGCCGCCGACGAGGTCGTGAAGGCGGCGCTGCAAGCGCGTCCCGAGCTGGAGGCGCTCACGAACCAGAGCGCGATCGACGACGCTAACCTGCGCGTCGCGGCCAACGGCCTGAAGCCCGACCTCAGCTTCAGCACCTTCTACAACACGGCCGGCCGCGGCGGTAATTCCATCGATACGAGCACCGGCGTGCCCATTGTGACGTCGCGCGGTGGCCTGGGCGACGCGTTCGACCAACTCGGCAGTCTCGATTTTCCCAGCTACGGCTTCAACGTGCAGCTACGGTTGCCGCTCCGCAATCGCAGTGCCGAGGCGGACTGGGGTTCGGCCCTGACCAACCAGCGCCGCACCATGCTGCAACGGCGGCAGCGCGAGCAGGACATCACGCTCCAGGCGCGGAACGCCGTCCATCAGTTGGAGCAGGCCAAGCTCTCGGTCGCGGCGGGGCAGATCGCGCTCGATCTGGCGCAGAAGAACCTTCAAGCCGAGCAGCGCAAGTATGAACTCGGCGCGCAAACGATCTTCTTTGTGCTCGACGCGCAGACGCAGCTTTCGTCGGCGCAGCAAAGCCTCGTCCAGGCGCAGATCAGCTACCAGCGCGCGCTGGCGAGTCTTGACCGCGTCACCGGAGAACTGCTCAATCACTACCAGGTGCAGATCAGGGAAGTCGCGCGCTGACCCTATAGGATCGAGCAGGCTTCGTTAAAGGCGAGCCGCGGCCCGCGCGGATACAGCTTCGTCGCATCGCCGTAACCGAGATTGCAGAGAAAGTTTGATTTCACGCTGCCGGCCGGAAAGAATTCCTGCCCACAGTCGTGGCATTTGCCCGCGGCAAAGAACTCATCGTCCAGCTTCGCGTTGTCGAATCCCGACATCGGACCGCAATCGAGTCCGAGCGCGCGTGCCGCCAGCATCATGTACGCGCCTTGCAGGGATGAGTTGCGCCGTGCCGTGGTCTCGATCAGTTGCGGATTGTTCGCGAAGACGTCGCGCATACCGGGATTGTGGGGGAACAGCTTCGGCAGCTTGTCGTAGAACCTCAGGTCATAGGCCACGATGACGGTGACCGGCGCAGTCATCGTCTTCTGCACGTTGCCCGGAGCCAGCGTCGGGCGCAGGCGCTCCTTCGCTTCCTGGCTGCGCAGGAAGATGAGCCGTGCCGGGCAGGTGTTCGAACTGGTCGGGCCCCACTTCATCACTTCGTACAGTGCGTGGAGGGTTTCATCGCTGACGGGCTTCGGCAGCCATGCGTTGTGCGTGCGGGCATTGCGGAACAACGTGTCGAGGGCGGCATCGTCAAGCTGCGGCATAGGCACTCCTTGCCCATTCACTTCGCCGCAACAGTGTAGTCCTTGAAGTAACTCGTGCTGTCGGTCTTCGACCACAGCCCGATGCGTCCCTGGATCGGCGGCCTGAGCACAGGATTGTTCGCCGGGAACAGGTCAGGGTTCGCCGGCTGGCCGTTGCGTCCCGGGCTCGGCTCCGAGCCGAATGTCCATTCGAGCGCGAGCGCGCCGTCGAGCCACGCTTTGAAGTCGGTACCGTCCACCGTCATCTTCAGTTCATGCCACGCGTTGCGCTCGAGCATGAAGGGCTTCGTGCGATCGCTGAAGCGTATGGGCCGGCGAATGCCGTTATGGAATTCCCACAGCGCGACGTTGTTCTCGGTGTCGTTATAGCGGATGGCGAGCCAGTCGCCGTTCGCCTTCACATTGAACAGGATGCCCGAGCAACGGTCGGATTCGCCGGCAACAGTCTTGAACTTCATGCTGATGGTGCCATTCGAGAATTCACCCACACTCTTCAGGACCGCCACGGGGTAGTAGGCGAACTGTTTCGCGTTGTCCATCAGCTCTTCGTTCGACGTGCCGTAGAGTTTGCGTGCGCTCTCCACCAGCAGGCGCGTGGGACTGTCTTTGCTCGCGACCCAGGGACGGCCGTCGACTTCGATGACGTTCTCCCCGCCATCCTGCGTGACGATCCAAGTGCCCACCATGGGCTCGAACGTAGCCGGCGGACGGCCGGGCTTCTCCTTCTTCAGGTCGATCTTCATTTCCGCCGCGAAGAGCGAAACGGCAGCGAGTAACCACAGAGCAAGGACCCGGCGCGACTGCATCAGTGCCTCCACCAGAAAAAGCCGCCGGCAACCAGTGCCGGCCAGAGTAAGTAGAAAACGAACGCGGCGCCGCGCGGTGGAACGGCCAGCGGGTGGCCGCGGAACGTGTCTTCATTCTCGGGCGGCGCGGCAACGCCCGCAAGCGAATAGACGGTGGTCAGTACTACCTCGGCCGTAGTCGCGCGCTGCATCACGCTGCGCTCGCCGAGGAAATACCAGATCTCGCCGTAGCGCGGATTGCTCTGCTCGAACAGGCCGATCGACGTCGCCGACACATGCGACACGCGCAGATGCGGCAAGACTCGCCGCAGTTTGGCGAGGACGCGCTGCTCCAGGTCGACGCGGCGCGGATCCTCCGGCGCCAGGTGCACCTCGATGCGCAACGTCCCGCTGATCTGCCGCAGGGCCGCCTCATCGCCACGCGAGAACGAGTTCATGCGGTTCTCTGACGTGTCCCAGCTCGCGGTTGCCAGGCTGCAGAAGGTCATGACGGCGGCGGCGATCGCGCAGGTCGCGAGCGATTCGTACACGCGGCGACGGACCGCGATCCCGAGCCGGATCCAGATCGCGGCCAGCGCGAGGCCCGTGACCATCAGCGCGAGCGCGATGAGCACGACGTCGAGGCGCACCAGTCCGTGCTGGAACTGTGCCACCAGCGCGGTCGGCGTGTACGCCGCGGCGTCCTGCCAGAAGCCGCCGTGGATCGCCGCGATGAAGTTGACGATCCACGTTCCTACCGTCACCGCCAGCGTCAGGATGGCCGCGGTCGCCGGGTGCTCGGCGAGCGACGCGGCCGCGCTGGCGAGCGCGATGGTGAGTCCGGCATTGAGCAAGTGGCCGAATAGGACGGTCAGCAATTCCGGCGCGTACACGCTGCCACCGTAACTCAGCCACAACGCGACTCCCGCGAGCGGAGCGAGTAACGCGATCATCCAGCCGGCAAAAAGCACCAGCGCTTTGGCGGCGACGCGCGGCCATGCCGGCAGGGGATGTTGCAGCTCGAGTTTCAGCGCGCCGCTCTGGCGGTCGCCCGCGACCACGCGGATCACGACGAACGGGAAAAGAAATGCAGCCGCGAGCTCACACGCGCTGAACGTCGGCGCCCAAATGCCCACCAGCGGCGAGAACGCTTCGCCGACGCCCACTGCGGTGCCGCCGAGTCCGCTCGCTTCCGCATACGTGCGCACTGCGCTGCTGAACGCGACGCCGACGAGTGGACCCATCAGCAGCAGGAAGGCCCACCAGGCGCGCGACGCTACGAGTTCGCGCCATTCCTTTATCAGCAGCCACACGAACGCCGGCCTACGTGAGGGCAAGAAACACCTCTTCGAGGTCGGCGTTCTGGCCGCTGCGGCCGCGCGCGGCCGCCAGCGCCGAAAGGTCTGCCAGCGTGCCTTCTCCGCGTGCGCGTCCCCCGCTCAGCAGTACAAAGCGGTCGCATACGCGCGCCGCGTCGCCGATCTGGTGGATGGAAAGCAGCAGGGTGCGCTCGCCGGCGTAAGCCCGCAGCGTGGCCACGAGGTCGCGCGCCTGCCGCAGGTCGAGTCCGTCAAAGGGTTCGTCGGCGACCAGCAACGGCTGCGGCGCGAGCAGCCCCACCGCGAGGAGCACGCGCTTGCGTTGCCCCTTGGACAGTGACCGCATCGCCTGCCCAAGGAATGGCTGCAACTCAAGTTGCTGGATCACGCGCTCACGCTGCTCTGCGCGCCCGCCGAAGAACCCAAGCGTGAAGTCCAGCACCCGGCTCACCGGCTGCGCAGGCCAGGGAACGATGCCGTCGGGAAGATAAAAGAGGAGTTCGGTATGTTCGCGCGCGGTGAGCAGGCGGCCGTCATGCAGAAGCTGTCCCGAGTCGGCGGGTAACACGCCCCCGAGACACTCGAAGAGCGTGGTCTTGCCCGAGCCGTTCGGGCCGATGAGGCCGACGATCGCGCCGCGCGGAACGGTGAACGTGACCTCGCTGACGGCGGTCAAGGCGCCATAACGCTTGCTCAGGTTGCGGATTTCGAGAAGGGCGTCGGCCATCACGTCCTCGGCCGCGTGATGACGTAGACCACGTTCATTCGCATCTTGCCATCCGGTTGCGGCATCTCGACTTTCTTCACGAAGCGCGCGCCGATCTTCTCCAGCGCTTTCTGCGAGCGCAGGTTGTTCTCCCCGGCGATGAAGATGACGTTCTCCACGAACCGCAGCGCATGCGAGATCATCAGCGACTTCAGTTCGCGGTTGTACATGCCGCCCCAGAAGCGGCGTTCCAGGAAGGTCCAGCCGATCTCGACTTCGTTCTCCTCCGGCTTCAGGTTCCAATAACGCGAGCTGCCGATGATCTTGCCGGTGGCGCGCTCGACCACGGCGAACGCGCCGCCCGAGGCGATGCCGCCGTCAAAGTAGCGCTGGAAAACGGGACGCGTGTAGCGGTCACTCTCCGGATGCTGCTCCCAGATCAGTGGGTCGCTGGCGGCGGCGAAGAGTTCGTCGAAGTCGGCAGGGCGGAGCGGACGAACGTCTATCAGTCTGCCGTGCAGCGTCGGTTGGAGGTCGAAATCCACTGCGACGGCTACCACCCCAGGATGTAGGCGAAGATCAGCGGCGCCACGATGGTCGCGTCGCTCTCGATGATGAACTTGGGCGTCTCGGCGCCGAGCTTGCCCCAGGTGATCTTTTCGTTGGGAACCGCGCCGGAGTAGGAGCCGTAGCTCGTGGTCGAGTCGCTGATCTGGCAGAAGTAGGCCCACAGCGGCACGTGGTCGCGCCGCAGGTCCTGGTGCAGCATGGGGACCACGCAGATGGGGAAGTCGCCGGCGATGCCGCCGCCGATCTGGAAGAAGCCGAGCGGTGAGTCCTCCGTCAACTCCGTGTACCAATCGGCGAGCCGGTGCATGTACTCGATGCCGGTGCGCACGGTGTGAACGTTGCTGATCGCGTTCTCCATGACGTGGCTGGTGTACATGTTGCCGAGCGTGGAATCCTCCCATCCCGGGACGAACATGGGCAGGTTGCGTTCGGCGGCGGCCATGAGCCAGGAATCCTTGGGGTCGATCTCGTACGAACTCTTTAGCCCGCCGCCCAGCAGGAGCTTGTACATGTACTCGTGCGGGAAGTGCCGCTCGCCGGCCTTCTCCGCCTTCAGCCATTCCTTGAGCACTGCCGCTTCGATGCGGCGCATCGCCTCGTGCTCGGGGATACACGTATCGGTGACGCGGTTCATGTGTCGTTGCAGCAGGCACTCTTCGTCTTTGGGCGTCAGGTGGCGATAGTGCGGCACGCGGCAATAGTGATTGTGCGCGACCAGGTTGAAGACGTCTTCCTCGAGGTTCGCGCCGGTGCAGCAGATGCCATGGACCTTGTCCTGGCGGATCATTTCGGCGAGCGAAAGGCCGAGTTCGGCTGTGCTCATGGCGCCGGCGAGGGTGACGAACATCTTGCCGCCGCGTGCGAGCAGATCGTTATACGCCTGGGCAGCGTCTTTCAGCGTCGCGGCGTTGAAGTGGCGATAGTGATGCTCGATGAACGCAGAGATCGGACCTCGGCTCACATGAACCTCCTTGAACGCTGCGAGTGACCCACGAAAATACCACGCGATCGCAGTACGGCATAGAGCCGATAACACTTTGCGTTCGCGCGGCGAGGACTTATAAAGGAGGCTGCTGAAACGTTTCAAGGCTCGCCTTGAAGACCGCCAAGCCAGTCCGCGCCATCACCATGCGCGACATCGCGCGCGCCGCCGGTGTCTCTATCGGGACGGTATCGCACGTCATCAACGAGAACGCGCCTGTGCGCGAACCGCTGCGCGGACGCGTACTGGAAGCGATCGCGCGCCTCGGCTATCAGCCCAGCGAACTCGCCCGCGGACTGCGCCGCAACCAGACCGCCATCCTCGGAATGATCATCCCGGACATCACCAATCCGTTCTTTCCGGCTGTGGTGCGCGGCGCCGAGGATGTGGCGTACCAGAATTCGTATCAGCTCATGCTGTGCAATGCCGACAACGATCCCGCGAAAGAGCGCGCGTATCTGCACGAGCTGCGGTCGTATCGCATGTCGGGGCTGATCATGATCCCTTCGGTGAACAGCCGCGTGGACCCGCGTTCCGACCTGCCGCGCGGCTGTCCGGTCGTCTGCCTTGACCGCTGGCCCACGGGCTGGACCGGCGATACCGTCACGGTGGATAACGCTGCCGGAGCATGCGCGGGCGCCGAGCACTTGCTGGCGATGGGACATCGCTGCATCGCGGTCATCACTGGCAACCTGCAACTGACGAATGCGCGCTCGCGACTCGAAGGATTTCGCTCCGCCTTCAAGAGCGCGAAGGTAGAGATCGATCCCGAGTACATCCAGGAGGGCCGTTTCGACCGGCTGAGCGGCTACGAAAAGATGCGCACCATCCTGCGATTGCGCCCGCGGCCTACGGCGATCTTCGCCAGCAATGACCTCATCGCCCTGGGCGCTTTGGCGGCGCTGCGCGAGGCCGGACTGCGCTGCCCGGAAGATATGTCGGTGCTCGGCTTCGACGACCTGGAATTCTCCGAGTTCATCCATCCGGCGCTGACCACGGTGGCGCAGCCCGGCTACCAGATGGGCGCGAAGGGCGCGAACCTGTTGCTGAAGCGGCTGCAGGGCGCAGCCGGCGCGGCACAGCACGTCGTGTTGCCCACGGAGCTGAAGATCCGCCAGTCGGTCGCGTGGATCGA
>CAYWSH010000012.1:18706-47193 GCA_964460655.1 uncultured Terriglobales bacterium
GCGTCGCGCAGCGAGAGTCCGTCGCTCAGTCCCACGGCCAACGCGCCGTTGTAAACATCGCCGGCGCCGACGGTGTCGATGGCCTTCACGCGTGGCGCGGGCAGGAGCGTCGCGCCGGCGTGATCGACCACCACGCAGCCCTGGTCGCCGAGTTTCACGATCACTTTTCGTCCACCCATGTCTTGCAGCTTGCGTGCGACGTCCACCGCCTGGTTCGGTGTAAGGCGAGAAGGCTGCATGCCGGCGAGGATCGCGGCTTCTGTTTCGTTGGGTGTCAGGATGTCAACGTCGTGCAGCAAGCCGATGGGCAGCGGCTGAGCGGGCGCCGGAGCCGGATCAAGGATGACCTGCGCGCCGGCCGCTTTGCCTTTCTGTGCGGCTGCGATCACCGTCGCCAGCGGATTCTCGAGCTGTAACAGCACCGTGGTCGCGCCCTTCATCACGCTGCCATCGATGTGCTCGGGAGCGAAGGCATCGTTCGCGCCGGGCACCACGATAATGGAGTTCTGCCCCGTCTCCGCCACGAAGATGAGCGCGACGCCGCTCGTGCCGGGCGTGATGCCGATCCCGTTCACGTCGCAGCCTACGCTCGCCAGTTCCTGCTTCATATCAAGGCCGAAGTTGTCGTCGCCGATGCGGCCCAGCATCGCCGTACTGCCGCCGATGCGCGCGGCCGCAAATGCCTGGTTGGCCCCTTTGCCCCCCGGCGCGGTGAAGTACTTGTTGCCGATGATGGTCTCGCCCGGCACGGGGATGCGCGGCGATACCGCGACCACGTCCATGTTCAGGCTGCCTACGACGACGATCTTGGCCACATGTCCCCCTGCAACGACTTCTAATTACTGGCTGGCCGCGGTGGCGCGGGCGGTGGTGGCGGTACTTTGAAGATGAGCGGGTCCTTCGCCTTCGGCGTTGGCGCCGACATCAGCGCCACAAACTGCTTGCCGAACTTGTCCATGTCTACTTCCATCTGGGTATGGACCGGCTGCACCTCCAGCGCCGGCTTCACGCGCTCGGTCCAGATGAGCGTGTCGCCGTAGCCGTAGTCACGGCTCAGGTCCATGTCCATGAAGTAGACGACTTCTTTCTTGATGACCGATGGATCGAGCCACGCCGCGGCTGCGAGCTCGTCCCACAAATAGCTGCGTCCGGCGCGCGCAAAGCGCGACAGATAGATGGCTGCCGGGTTCTTCGACTTCGAGATCTCCGCCAGCATTTCCTCGCTCAGCCGCGTCTGCACCGAGATGTCCACCGTGGTGCAAACGATCTTCGGCCATTTGGCGCGCAGCGTGATGTGCGCCGCTTCGGGATCGAACCACAGGTTGAATTCGTGCCGCGAGTTCGTCGCGAACTCCGCGTTGTCCGTCTTTGGGCTGATGCTGCCGCCCATGAAGATGAGTCCGGCGGAGAGCTCGGCGAATTGCGGATCGAGTGACAGCGCGAGCGCCAGGTTCGTCATCGGGCCGCCGGCGTAGATCGTCACCTGGTGCGGGTACTTGCGCACCATGCGTACCAGGAAGTGCGCTGCGTCTTCTGTGCTGGCCTTCGTCGTCGGATTGCCCTCGCGCAACTCCGGGACGTCGAACGGTCCATGACTGTTCGGGCGCTGGTTCCACGCGCCCTTGTAAATGATCTTGCCGTAGAGCTGTTCCCACTGCTCGGTCCACTTCTGTGTGCGGACCAGCGGGAACGCCGCGCCCGGGACAACGGGGATGTCGGTGCGGCCGATGAGTTCGAGGGTGCGCAGCGTGTGCGCGACTTCCTCGTCGCGCCAGGCGTCGCCGGTCACCACCGTGATGCCGAGCACTTCGACGTTGGGTGACTGGATGAAGACGAGGATCGATTGCTGGTCTGTGCCCGCCGGGCCGGCCGCGTCCTGGTCGATGATGACGTAGCGCTTTTCCTGCGCGCCGAGCGTGGCAGTCAACAGTAATAGGAGGATGGCGAGTCGCAGTCTCATAGGTTTCATGCGTTGTACGCCAGGGCGATGACGCCGATGGCGGAAAGATAGAAGAGGAACATCAGGCCGATGAACGCCCACGCTTTGCTGTCGGCGCCCGCGAATTCCTTCCACACCAGCACGCCCCAGGCGGCGGCGATCATCGGCGCCGATTGTCCGATGGCATACGAGATCGGTACGCCGACGAATCCCGCCGCGATGAAGTTGAAGTTGCCGCCGAGTCCCCAAATGATCCCGCCAAGCACGCCGAGGAAATGGTCGCGTCCGCTGGCTTTGCCGAAGCCGGCGAACGAAACGGGCTCGCCGACCAGCGGATGCTTCATGAAGTAGGTATTCACGACGAAGCAGCACAGGAACGCGCCGAGGCTGAACATCACCGACACGCTGTACGGCGTGAGCGCATGACCGTGCGTGAGGGAGCGCGTCACGAACGGTGCGAAGCCGCCCATCAGCAGGCCGGAGACGATGTTCACCATCACGCCCTTGCGCGTGACGCCGCCGCCGGCGCTGGCAAGGCGCTTGTACGCCATGGCGTCGCACAAGATGGCCGCGACGGCCAGCAAGAGGCCGAGTCCGAGGAACGCGATGTTGCCCTTCGGTTGCAGGATGTAGCTGAGCAGTACGCCTTCGACCACCGCGATGCCGATGGCGATCGGGAACGCGATCGCCAGTCCCGCGATGGCGATGCCCGCCACCAGCAGCAGGTTCGCGATATTGAAGATGAAGCCGCCGATCATCGCGTACACGATGTTCGAAGTGTCACCCGCCTGCAGGTTCGCCAGGAACGGTTCGCCCGTGCTGCCGCTGCTGCCCAGCGTCAGGGCAAAGCCGAGCGCGCAGATCACCACGCCGACGATGTAGTCCCAATAGAACAGGTCGAAGGAGTAGTTCTTCGTGCCTTTATAGGTGTTGGCCCACGATCCCCAGAAGCAGGCGCTCATGATCGTCATGACCAGCGCCACACCGAAGCTTGCGGGAGCCCACATGCGTCCTCCGTGATGACAGCAGGTTTCTCGCGGCGCGTCCGCGGCTCAGCTGCGCGCCGCTACCAGTCTTCCTACCAGCAGTTCGAAGAAGCGATCGGCATCGAGGTCGAGCGCCACCTTCGCATTCGGCTTGAACTCGGTCAACTCCGGCTTGCTCACGCCCTCGGCCGGCGGCGCCGAACGGCGCAATGGCGCGCGATTGTACCCGACCGTCTCGCCCGCCGTGAATTCGCCCGCCGTCTCGACCTCGACGTAATAGCCCTGCGTCTTGACGACGTTCGGATCGAGCAGCGCCGCCACGGCGACCGAATCGTGCATCACCGGCCCCGTGCCGCTGAAGTTCGGATTGGCGCGCATGCGGTTCCAGATGGCGCGCGTGATCTTGCCGGCCGCCTGCGCGCTCGGGTTCTGCGCCGCTTCCAGCCGCTGGATGTGCTCATCGCGCAGGAACGCCTTGCGCGTGACGTCGAGTCCGACCATGGTGATCGGAATGCCGGCGTGGAACACCTCCTGCGCGGCTTCCGGATCTACGTAGATGTTGAATTCGGCCGACGGTGTCACGTTGCCGCGCGAGAGCGAGCCACCCATCAGATAGAGCGCGCGCACCATGCGCGGAAGCTCACGGTCTTCGCGGAAGGCGAGCGCCAGATTCGTGAGCGGGCCGATCGCCACGATCGTGACTTCGCCCGGATGCGCGCGCACGATGCGGCGGATGAACTGCGTGGCGCCTTCCGCGATCGGTTTCGTTCTCGGTTCGGGGAACTGAACCCCACCCAGCCCATTCTCGCCGTGCGCATACGACGCGGTGATGAGCTTGCGCGCCAGCGGCTGGCTTGCGCCTTTGGCGACCGGGATGTCAGTGCGTCCTGCGATCTCCACCAGGCGCAGCGCATTCGGCAACGTGAGCTCGAGCGGCACGTTGCCGGCGACTGGCGTGATGCCCTCGATCTGCAACTCGGGCGAGTGCATCGCCAGCAGCAGGGCGAGCGCGTCGTCCACGCCGGGATCGCAATCGATGATGACCCGCTGCGGCGCACTGCCTCCCGCGGGACGAGTTTGCGCGGCCGTCAGCAGTTCGGGCGTGAGCGCACCGGCGGCCAGTGCTCCGGCGGTGCGCGCCAGAAAATCGCGACGCGATGTCATCCGAGCTCCTGCACCAGTTTCAGAACACGTACTTCAGCGCGAACTGCACCTGGCGCGACGAGTGCGCCGTCGCCGTGATGCGGCCAAAGTTCACGTTGCCGAAGGCGGTGTTCGGCACCGAGAACTGCGTATGGTTGAGCAGGTTGAAGAACTCCGACCGGAACTGGAACCGCGTGTTCTCCGTCACCGGAAAGTTCTTGAACAGCGCCATGTCGAAGTTCACCTGGTCGGGACCGAATACTTCAGGCGTGCGCGGTCCCGCACCCAGGGTACCGATCGCCGGCGCGGCAAAGCACGACGTGTCGAGCCACTGCGTCGCCGTCTGCAGCGACGAGCTCAGTCGCCCGCTGCACGACATGTTCGGGCGATTCCCGATGCCGGTTCCCGATTGGTTCGACTGCATGCTGAAGCCGAGCGGGAAACCGCTGTGCGCCAGCAGGATCCCATTCAGCTCCCAACCGCCGATGACGTACTCGCCGACCGCCGGCATGGAGTTCAGCCAGCGCTGTCCTTTGCCCCACGGCAGTTGGTAGAGATAGCTGAAGGTGAAGTTGTGCTTCAGGTGGTTGCCGGTGTAACCCTTGTCGGCGTCGGGGAAGGGCAGGATCGGGTAGTAATCGACGCCCGGATCGCCCGTGATCTCCTGGCGCAGACCGTTGCTCTGCGCCTTGCTCCACGTATACGCGGTCAGAAGATAGAGACCTTTGCGCGCCCGGCGCTCCGCTTTGAGTTGCAGCGAGTCGTACTTCAGCCAGCCATGGCTGTCGGTCACGAACACGCCGTTGTAAGCGGGATACGGACGCCGCGCGCGCGCGTTCGTGCCCGGTCCCGGCGGCGCCGAGTTGAAATCAAAGTTCTTCTGCATCAGCCGGCTGCCGTGTGTGCCGGCGTATGCCACCGTCAGGACCGTCGCTCCCGGCAGTTCATGTTGCACGTTGAAGTTCCACTGCTGGATCAGGCCCATCTGGAAGTCGGGCGCCCACGAACGCCACGCACCGCCGTAGAGCTTGGGATCGGTGGGTGTTTGGTTCGCGGGGAAACCAGTGGCGAGCGTGCGCACCGGCGTGATGTTGTCGCTGGTGAAGGAATAGAAGTTCGCGTACGGCGGATTGGTGAACGGCCCCTGCGTGCCACCCTGCGCCGAGAGGTCATGGAACAGGCCATAACCGCCGCGCACCGCGGTGTTCGCGTGGCCGGGGAACGGGTTCCAGGCGAAAGCAACGCGCGGCTCGAAGCCCGTCGAATCGAATCTGACGCCGATATGCGGATCACCGGCCACCAGGCTCGTTGCGCCGCCCGCTTGGAATGATGTGCCCGGTGAGCTGAACGGGCCCGCCACGTAGATGGTTGCGGTCTTCGGATCGAACGTGCTGAAGCGGTTGGCGGCCTCCGACATCGGCGTCGTCAGGTCATAGGCGAGGCCGACGTTCAGCGTGAGGTTCTGGTTGAGCGTGAAGTCGTCCTGGAAGTATGCGCGATATTCCTTCCACCGCCGTCCGCGCAGGAAGCCGTTCAGCTCGTCGTTGCGCGAGCCGGATGTCGGTATGCCCATCAGCAGGCTGGCGATCGCGTTGCCCGTGCTCGCATTCAGCGTGCCGTTGGCGTTGAAGCCGGCGGTGAACAGGCGATCGAAGGTGAACGCGCCCGCGAATGCGTTGTCGCCGAGCGTGTTCTCTTGCATCGCGCGGAAGGTGAAGCCGGTGTGGATGGCGTGGCGCCCATGCACGATCTCCACCGCATCGTTGTAGTGATAAATGTCCGTGCCACCCTGGAACGGCGAGAACTGCCGGTCGCCGACGGCGTTGAATCCCGTCACGCTGACCTGCGTCATGCCCGAAGTCTCGATCGTGCCCAGGTTCGCACCCGGGATGCCGAGTGCCTGCGACTTGTTGCTGCCGTAGCCGAACGACGTGATGTAGTTGAACACGCGGTTGTAGCCCGCGGTGAACGTGTTGATGACCATCGGCGAGAAGATGTGCGTCTCCGAGATGCCGAGATTGCGCGCGTGCGTGCGGAACGTCTGGTTGCTGGCGAACGCGCCGGCGGCGCCGAAATCCGGAAGGCCCGAGGGCGTGTACTGCTGCGCGTTGTCCCAGCTGAAGCGCGCGAAGGCGCGATCATTCGGGCCGAAGTTGTGGTCGAGCCGCGAGTTCCAGCCCCAGTCGTCGAGCCGCTTGATCGGGTTCGAGAGATAGTTGCTGGCCAGACGGTCCGTGAACGTCGGGTCGGGATACAACGCCGCGATCGCACGCCCGATCGAGCTCTGCTTCGGCAGCGGGATGATGTTGCCGGTGAACGGCTGCCGTGTGTTCACGCCGTTCACCACCGCGGTCGTCGTCGGATCGAAGATCTGCACCGCCGGCGCGCCCGGGAACGCCTCCGTGAAGTTGCCCTGCTTCATCAGCGCCGTCGGGACCGTGCTGAGGATGGTCAGCCCTTGCCGCACCTTGTTGCCCTGGAAGTCGGCGAAGAAGAATGTCTTGTTCTTGATCACGGGTCCGCCCAGCGAGGCGCCGAACTGGTTCTGGATGTACTTGCCCTTCTTTGTGCCGTCGAAGAAGTTGCGCGCGTCGAGCACGTCGTTGCGCAGGAACTCGAATACACTGCCGTGCAAACGGTTCGTGCCGCTCTTGCTGCTCACCAGCACGGTGGTGCCGCCGCGGCTGCCGTACTGCGCGGAGTAGTTGAACGTCATCACGCGGAATTCGCGGATCGCGTCCACTGAGGGCAGCAAGCCGATGCCGCCTGCCGTCAGCTCATTGTTGTCGATACCGTCGTAGAGCCAGTCGTTGGCGTTCTCGCGCATGCCCTGCGCCGCCAGCGACATGCTGCCGCGGTACGACACCTCGCTGCTCGCGCCTTGATTGAGGAATGTCGCGGCGCGGCCTTGCGTGGTGCCCGGCCCTAGCAACGCGAGTTGGACGAAGTTACGGCCGTTCAGCGGCAGCTCCGACACCTGCTCCGCGTGAATGATCTGGCCGAGCGTCGCGTCCTGGCGCTGCACCTCCACCTGCGCTACGGTGCTCTCGACCGTCACCTCCTGCGCCACGGCCGAAGGCTTGAGCTTGAAATCGATGGTGCGCGCCTGCTGCACTTCCAGAAGGACGTCGCGGCTCTCGTAACGCTGGAAGCCACTGGCCGCAACGGTCACGGTGTAGCTGCTGACCGGCAGTTGCGGGATGACGTAGTGTCCGCTCTCGTCGGTCGTGACCATGCGCGTCTGGTTCGTTCCCTGGTTGGTCACAGTGATGGTGGCCTTGGGGATGGCGGCGCCGGTCTGGTCCATCACGTTGCCCGAGAGGGAAGCCGTGGCCTGGGCCGCGGCATTGTGGGTGAGGGAGCAGGCAAGGATCGCAATCGCGATCGCCGAGCAAGTGCGCTTCATCGCGTTTCCTCCGTCGTGCCGAGACACGACCGCTGCAGTTTCAGCCGGAGCCGGCCAAGGGCTGGCGCCTCGGAGAAGCGCCTCCGTGCCCGGTTTGAAACGTTTCAAGATGATGGCGCTTATACGCCCGCCGCACAGACCTGTCAAATCGTTCTTGTTGGACGCATCAGCGCTTCGCCCAGCGTTCGTACAACGATGGCCCATCGAGCGTCTCGAACGGGACCTTCGGCAAGCTCGCTTCCGCGGGCAGCGCCTTGATGGCAGCATCGATCTCGGCATCGGTGTCGGCTGCGAGGAAGCGCTGGAGTGCCGCCTTGAAGTCGGGCAGCAATTGTTCGATCTCGTCGTCCACCGCGTGCGTGCCATTGTGCACGATGGTCAGGTGTCCGCGCTTCAGGATGGTCGCCTGATGCACGGCGTTCTCCATCGGCGTGGAGAAATCCATGTCGCCCTGGAAGAACACCGTCGGCGGCGTGATGGATTCCTCATTCAAGAATGACTCGGGCACATGCGCCGTCACGGTCACATCGCGCGTGGCGAAGTACCACGGCTCGACCGGGCCGATCCACCGTTGCTCGGTTTCCGCCTTCAGCTTGGCCTCACGCGCGCGGGTGATGCCCAGGCTGTTATCGATGAGCAAGCCGATCATCGGCCCGCCCTGCGTGCTGGTGCGCCCCTCCCACGTACGGGCGGCCAGATAGCGATAATCACCGCGCGCCAGTTCCAGCACGAAGCGCGGCCAGCGCGCCAGGTTGTCGCGTAACACTCCGGGCGTCGGGTACTTCACCATCGACACCAGGTCATAGCGCCCCACCGTCACGGAGACCTGCTTGCCATCTTTGGGATTCGTGATGGTGACGGTCTGTGGCTGCTTCTCCAGCTTGTCCATCACGTCCTTGAGCGCCTGGATGAGGCCGCCGGCCGGGACGAGCGGCTTGATCGCGGGATCGGCTTCCGCGGCGGCGGCAAGGCGTTGCACTCCGTTCCACAGCCACAATGGGCTGTCGTAACCGTAGTCGAGCGGTTCGATGCCGCGCATCAGCGCGCGGTCCACGGATTTGGAGTGGCGCTTCAGGAACGCGAAGCTCCACTGCGAGCCGAAGCTGCCGGCGCGCAGGATGATCTTGTCGTACCCGAGCGCGATGCGCAGGTCCTCCACGTCGTCGGCGATGTTGATGATGTCGTAGCCCTTCAGGTCCACGCCGCGTGCCGTCCAATCCCGCTGGCCTTGCTCGACCATCTGGCGCCACTTCGCCATCTCGTCCTCGACGGTCTCGGGCTTGTCGAGTGCTCCCGGTGTCGCCGGCCACGTCAGGTTGCCGGTCATCGGCATCGCCGGATTGCCGCGCTGGTTCACGAACAGGACGTCGCGCCCCGAAGCGCGCAGGAACTCGAGTTCGCGCAGGTTGCGTGGCTGCTCGATGTTGGCGCGCGTCACAAAACTGCCCGGGCCGCCCGGCAGGTAGAGGATGGGCGAAGCCCCGCGCCGCGTACCCTTGAAGCGCAGGAACTCCACGCTGATCACACGGCTCCTCGCCGCTCCGCGGTTCTCCGGGACGAACAGCAACCCTTCTTCCGCGCTGATCGTCTCTTTGCCGGCTTGGATCGTGATGGGTGTGAGGTGAACGCTACCGACGGCCGGATCGGCCGCGGCCGCGTACGCAGCGCTCAACACGAGCAATACGGATGCGAACAGAGGTCGTTTCATCGCCCGGCATATTGCGACGCGCACCGAGCGCCGTCAAATGGATTGTTGGCCGCTCGGCCTATCTGCCAAATCGATGAGGCCGCGTCGCGCTACGAGCGCCGCTCGAATAGCGCCACCACGCCGATCGCCAGGGCCGCGAGCACCGTCGCGACCGGCGCAACGATCACGTACATGTACGCCGCCTGCTCGCGCCGCGGCCAGAAGAGGTCGAACACGTAGCAACCAAGCGTGCCGACCGTTACGAGCAGGATGACCACGTCGATCGTGCGGCTGACGCTCGGCGACCAGCGCTCCGCCCGCATATGCGCCCAACCAAGAGCGACGAAAGGGATCAGGACCCAGCCGGTAAAAAGAACAAAGATGATGAGGTGGGTATTGTGCCGTCCGGCGTAGAACATCAGCGCGAGTGAACCGACCGCGCCGACATAGAGCGCCGCCCGCGACCAGGAGTGCAGCTTCATGGCGCGCACATTAGACCGCTTTCGCTCGCGTTTCGCTAGCGCTGCTCGGGATTCCAGTCGTCGTGAGGCTTAAGGGCTGAATCGATGCCAGGAGGCTAGTCGGCTCATCTTTTCCAGACGAGGGTAGTGCTGCTACCAAAGCGCACTTCATTCACATCATCCGGGATTGTCAGTTCATAAACAAAATTCCCATTCTTCTTCATAAGAGAGAGATGCACCAAAACGACCACAGCAGAGTCGGTTCTCCTTGTCGTGATCTTTCTGACCCCCATAGCACTGGAAAGTGACAAACCGGATAGCCTTAGACGAGTCGGATGTGTCCCTGGGAGTTCTTCGACTTTGAAATCCTTAACGTTCCTCGATTCAAGGATCACGTCAAAAAACATCCTGTACAACTCCACACCGCCCCAAACGGCCAGAAGGACGAGCAGAAAAAGGGCCAGCTTGTAGGGTGTCCGCATTGCACAGCGATTCTAGGGAGCTACCGCCCAGGATTCCAGTGGTCCGCGCCGCCGAGGAATTGCTTTAGCGAATATTGCTTAGCTTCGGCGGTGGAAAGTTGCCGCGAGTGCGGGTCGCGCGCGCCATCGTTGGCGCCCGGTCCGGTCGAGCGGAATTCGCGATACGTCGCCGTCTCCAGCGAATGCGTCTCGCCCGGATGCCACTCCGACCAGCCGGCCGGATCGAGCGGCGCATCGATCCGTGTGTTCATGAAGACGACGGTCCCGTACGGCCGCCACGGCCTTCCGAAGAAGAGGCGTTCGATACCCGGTTCTGCCGTGATGCGGCAGCGGTCGAAGACGTAGCCGCTCGCCTGTTCGGTGTAGCGCCGGCTCTGCGCGGTCAGGTACACCGTCTTGCGCGCCAGCGCGTGGATCTCGCAGTCACGGAAGTAGGCCTGCGCATCGCCGAAGATAAAGTCCACGTGGCCTTCGATGTAGCAATCGGCGAAGTACTGGCGCGCCGCCAGGCACGGGCCGAGCTCCGACGCGCAGCCTTTGCCGGCGGCATACAGCGTGTCCTGGTGTCCGAGCAGCCGCACGTTGCGAAACACTGCGCGATCGCCCGTCACGCTGAGCGCCACCGCCTGCGCCGCGACGCCGGGCACCGGATGGCGCGTCCAGAAGTCGTTCGCGATGGTGATGCCGCGCGCGGAAAAATCGTCGGCATTCACCATCATCGTCGCCGATTTCAGCGTCCCGCCCGCCGCCGCCGCGCTGTTGTCGTACACGATGACGACGCGCGCCGGATCGTGCGCGTCGCCCTCGAAGTGCACGTTCGGCTTCGTGACCTTCACCAGCTCGCGGTAGGTTCCAGGTTTGATGGTGACGGTGCCGCCGCCGTCGAACAAGGCATCGACGGCAGCCTGCACAGAGGTGAAATCACCGGAGCCGTCCGCAGCGACCACGAAATTGGTGATCCAGCCGAACGTTGACACGCCATTAGCGCCCGCGCTGGGAAACACCGGGAAGCTGCAGGTTTGCAGCTTGCGGCTGCCGTCGATGCGAGTCACCTGCACGTCGTCACCCTGCGCCACCAGATTCACCGGTCCAGGGCCGTAGGTCAGCCGCGCGTGCTGTGCATGCACATCAGTCGGGGCGATGCCGGTGATCTGCAGTCCGTCGAAGGTCATCTGCAACGGATGTGCGGCGTCAGCGCCTTCGAGCTTCACGCGCCCGCCATCGGCTACGCGCACATCCTGCAGCACGACGTCCTTGAATTCCGGTATCAGCGTGCCCTGCGTCTGGCCTTCGTACGTCGTCTCCATCACGATGGGGTTCTTGGTGTCGCGTATGCACACGTCGCGATACGCCACGTTGTGCACCAGCCCGCCGCGCGTCGGGTTCGACTTGATGCGCAGCCCGTTGTCGGCGCCATCGATCGTCAGGTTGCGGACCTCGACGTCGCTCACGCCCCCGTTGGTCTCGCTGCCGATCGACATGCCGTGCCCAAAATAAAAATGATTGTCGAGCACGCTGATGTGCTGCGCCGGCCCGCTGCTGCCCGCCTTGATCGCCACGTTGTCGTCGCCCGCGCGGATCCAGGAGTGCGCGATCGTAACGTTGCTGGTCGACGACGGATCGATGCCGTCGGTGTTGCGCGCCCACCGGTCGCCGGTATTGATCTTTACGCCCCACGCCGTGAAGCCGTTCGTGCGATACACGATGACGTGGAAGTTCGGCGAATTGCGCAGCGTGATGCGGTACAGAATGAACCCGTCTGCCTGTGTCGCCACGATCAGCCGCGGGCAATTCTGCGACGTGCCCTCGCGCTTCGCCTGCTGCGCCAGGTCCCACCACGAGACGTTCTGCCCGAGCAGTTTCGCGCCGCCGCGGCCGTCGATCGTGCCATCGCCCATCACCGCCGTGTCGGTGGCTTTGTCGATCGCGATGAACGGCTTGCACCCGCGGCCGTTCCGGTTCACTACGCCGCACGCACCGGGCGTTACGTCGTAGACGCGCGGATCGCGCGAGGCGAAGAGCGTGACGCCCTCGGCGATAAGCAGCGTGATGCCTTGCTTCAACTGGAGCGGCGCGGAGAGAAAAGCGTTGTTGCTGGCGCTCCGCCGCAACTCGACCGCGCTGCCGGGAGTGCAGCCATCGATCGCCTGCTGGATGCGTGCGGTATCGAGTCTCGCTTCGTCAGCCTCGGCAAGTCCGCCGGCGGTGGAGCGAAGTTGTGCGTCGAGCGAGCGGCAAACGCGCGGGAACTTCGGCTCGGTGACGTTGCGCGTGTCCTGCGCGAATGCCGCGCATGCGGAGAGCAGGAAGAAAAGCAGATGGCAGCGCCGCATCGTCAACCGCGCCCGGCTCCGGCCGGTGCGCTCGCGCGCTCGCCGACCGGCATCCCAAAATAATCCACCGCGTTGCGGAATGAGATGCGCTCCACCATGCCGCCCACCAGGTCAAAATCGTTCGGCAGCTCGCCGCGCTCCATCTCGGCGCCCAACAGGTTGCAGAGCACGCGGCGGAAGTATTCGTGCCGCGGATACGACATCCACGAGCGCGAATCGGTGATCATGCCGATAAAGCGCGAGAGCAGGCCGCAGTTGGAGAGCGCGTTCACCTGCCACTCGATGCCTTCCTTCTGGTCCAAGTACCACCAGCCGCTGCCGAACTGGACCTTGCCGGCCGTGCTGCCGTCCTGGAAGTTGCCGGCCATCGTCGCGAACAGGTAGTTGTCCGCCGGATTCAGGTTGTACAGGATGATCCGCGGCAGCGCGTTCTCTTGCGAGAGCAAGTCGAGATAGCGCGCCAGCGCCGTGCCTTGCGGGAAGTCGCCGATGGAGTCGAAGCCGGTGTCGCGCCCTAGTTGCGCCAGGGACCGTGTGTTCACGTTCCGGAGGGCACCCAAGTGCAGCTGCTTCGTCCAGTTCTTCTCGGCGTCCAAGCGCCCGAAGAACAGCATGAGGTAGCTCGCAAACTTCGTTACTTCATCCGGCGACGCGTTCCGGCCGCTGCGTGTCCGCAGGAAGACACCGGCGGCTTCTGCTTCGCTGCAAGGTTCGGCGAAGCACTGCTCCAGCCCGTGATCGGAGAGCCGGCAGCCCTGCTGATGGAAGTACTCGTGGCGCCGTCGCAAGGCGTCGAGAAGATCAGCCAGCTTGCGGATCGAGACGTTCGCCGCGGCTTCCAGCTTCTCGATCCAGGCGTTGAATGCGGCTGCGTCGTGCGTCCGCAGCGCGGCGTCGGGACGGAACGCCGGATAGACGCGCGTCGGCAGGCCTGAAGCCGCGATCTTGCGATGATGCTCCAGGCTGTCGGTCGGGTCGTCGGTGGTGCACAGTGCGCGCACGTCGAATTTGCGCAGGATGCCGTGCGCGGTAAGCTCGTCGCTCGCCAGTGCGGCGTTGGCGCGTTTCCAGATGCTGGGAGCGCTTACCTCATCGAGCAACTCATCCACTCCGAAGTAGCGCTGCAACTCCAGGTGCGTCCAATGGTAGAGCGGATTGCGCAGCGTGTGCGGCACGGTGGCGGCCCACGCCATGAATTTCTCGTGCGGCGTGGCGTTGCCGGTGATGAAGCGCTCATCGACGCCGTTGGCGCGCATGGCGCGCCACTTGTAGTGGTCGCCTTCCAGCCATATCTCGAACAGGTCGGCGAAGCGGCGGTCCTCGGCGATCTCGCGCGGCGAAAGATGGCAGTGATAATCGAAGATGGGCTGCGCCGCGGCGTAGTCCGCGTAGAGGCGCCGCGCGCTCGTGGTCTGCAATAGGAATTCGTCGTTGATGAAGGTCATGACGTTCGTTATCCGGCGTGCTCCACGGCTTTGCCGTTGATGCGCACGTTCCGCAGCGTGACGTCGCGCACATGTTCCATCACGTTCGGGTTCTCAACGGCGGCAAAATCGCTATCGCGTACCGTGATGCGCTCGATCACGGCTTGCTCGAAGCCGCGGAGATACAGCGCGTATTTCGCCTTCTCCACCCGCAGGTTGCTGACGGAAACGTTGCGCAACACCGGCGTGAACTTGCCGTTCGCTCCTTCTTCGTAAAGGAAATCCACCGCCACCGCCGCCTGCGCCACCTGGCCCACCGTGATGTCGCGTACGTGAATGTTCTCCAGCACGCCGCCGCGCATGGCATTGTTCTTGAAGCGCACCGCGATGTCGAGGTGCGGGCTGTCCATCTGGCAGTTCTCCGCGAAGACGTTGCGCACGCCGCCCGTGATCTCGCTGCCCAGGGTGACGCCGCCGTGGCCGTCCTTCATGTGGCAGCCCTGGATGACGACATTCTGCGTCGGCGCGTGCAGGCGTCGGCCGTCGGCATTGCGTCCGGACTTGATAGCGATGCAATCGTCGCCGGTATCGAAGAAGCAGTCCTTGATCAGCACATCGGTGCACGATTCCGGATCGCAGCCGTCGGTGTTCGGTCCATGCGCGCGGATGGTGAGGCCCCGCACCGTGACGTTGGTGCTCAGCACGGGATGCACCTGCCACATCGGCGAATTCAGCAGCGTGACGCCCTCGATCAGCACGTTCTGGCAGCGATAGGGCTGGATGAAATTCGGTCGCAGATTATGGCCTTCGCCGAACACGCGCCTCTCTACTGCTACGCCGGACTCAGCCATGTCGAACAGGACGTCGCGATCACCCTTGGGCGCGCCTGCGTCCTTGCTCGTACGCGCCAGGTTTCTGAGGTTCCACCAGTGATCGGCGTCGGCGTTGCCGTCGATCGTGCCGCTCCCGGTGATGGCGATGTTCTTCTGCTCGAAGGCATAGATGAAGGGCGAGAAGTTCATCAGCTCCATGCCTTCGAAGCGTGTCAACACCAGCGGATAGCTCTTGGTATCGCGCGTGAAGCGGATGACCGCGCCTGTGCCGACGTGCAGGTTGACGTTGCTGCGCAGGTGGATCGCGCCCGTCAGGAATTCGCCTGCTGGTACGACGACGCGTCCGCCGCCTTCTGCATTACACACCGTGATCGCCTTGGCGAAAGCGTTCGTGTTGTCGGTGCGGTTGTCGCCCTTGGCGCCAAACTTCGTGATGTCGAAGTCGCGGGCAGGGAACGCCGGCGGCTTGATGCGCGCCAGGATTCGCGGCAGCTCGAGCCAGGGGTCGTCGTCGTCGGTGAAGAAGGCACGCGCTGGCGACGTTCCGGCAGCGGCAATGGCGCCGCCGAACGCGACGGATCTTAGGAATTCACGGCGCGTATGCATGGTGAAATGATCCGCCTCGTCCCGTTGGTTGCCGGGACGAGGCGTTCGGTCTTAGAACACGAAGCGGAAGCCGATCTGGATCTGTCGCGGTCGGTTCGCTTGTGTGGTGATGGTGCCGAAGCTCGCGTTCGTCACCGCCACGTTGGGCGCGCCGAACGAGACGTGGTTCATCAGGTTGAATGCCTCCAGCCGGAACTGGAAGTACGACGATTCGGTGATGGCGAACTTCTTCAGCACCGAGGCGTCCACGTTGTTCTGTCCATCCTGCCGCAGGTCCCCGAACGTGCTGGGGAACGTGCGCAGATGGAACTGGAACTGGCCCGTGCCCTGGATGGCGGCGACTTGCGCGGCGGTCAGGCCGCTCACGCTCGAAGGCGTTGCGCCGGTGACGAAGTACGCCGTGTTGAACGCCGGCGTATCCACGGAACGCGGGTCCACCTTGAAGCCGGCAGGCAATGCGATGGCCGGCGCCAGCAGGTTGCCGCTCTCGTCCACGCACAGGCCCTTCAACGCGGCCCGGCCGGCGATTGCCGTGTTCGTGCCCTGTGCCGTCGCCGCACTGCACAGCCCGTAGTCGCCCGGATTGTTCGTGCTGCCGTTCATCCACAGCAGCGGTGCGCCGCTCTGGAACGTGTAGATGCCGTTCACGCGCCAGCCGCCGAGCAGTCGGTCCGCCCAGCCTTCCAGGTTCAGCAGCTTGCCGCGGCCGATGGGCAGGTCATAGTTGACGGCGCTGACGAAGCGGAACGGCCGGTCGAACGGCGAGATGCGCTTCTCCGGCGCGCTGTCCGTGTTGTTCAAGTACGAGTCGCGTTCCATCAGCTTCGACCACGAGAACGTGCTCACGATCTGCAACCCACCGGTCAGTCGCTTCTCGACGCGCGCATTCAGGCTGTGGAAGTTGGAGCTGCCGATATTCGCGTTGCGCATCGTCACGCCCGAGCTGAACGAGGTCGAATCGGCCACCGGGAACTCCGGATACGGCGAAAGCACTTGCCGCACCGAGATGGTGGCGCCGTTGAAGCTGCTCACCGAGGGGATCAGTCCCTGGAACGGATTGGGCACCGTCGACGTGAGCTTCGTGATCAACGCCGCGTCGCGGTTCGCCAGCGTGCTCAGGAACTGCCGTGGAATGCCGTTCAGCTGTGTCACCGAGACCGGCATGTGCAGCGAGTGATTGCCGATGTAAGCGATCTCCGCGACGAGCGACGGCGTGATGGCATGCTGAAAGCCGAACGTCCAGCGCTCCGAGTACGGGTTCTTCATCTGCGGATTGAAGAAGTCAACGTTCTGCCCAAGGAACGTCAGCAGGCCGTTCGCCGAGCCCGAAGGCGACTGGATCCCGTTCGGGAAGGGATTGCTGAGCGTGACCGGGACCTGCGTCGCCGAAACGGCAAAGTTCGTGGCCTGGGAGAGTGTCGTCGTCTGGCTGAAGCCCTCCTGGGTGAGGATGGGCTGCGACGAGTAGCTGCCCACGGGGTTCAGGTTCGCTAAAGCGATCGGCTGGACGAACAAGCCGAAGCCGCCGCGGACGACCGTTTTGTCGTGCAGCATGCTCGGGCTCCAGGCGAAGCCGATGCGTGGGCTCACCAGGTTCGAGTCGATGTCGTAGATCCTCCCATCGGTCGGATATGTCACGCCCCCATTGACCGTGAATGCCGGCACCGGTGCGCCGTTCACCGTCGTTCCCAGGGCGGCCGCGGTGGCGGCGTTGTACCGCGCAATCGCCGCGGCGGCGAGCGGGTTCGCCGTCCCGAACGCAAAACCATTGACCGTGCGCCCGATCTTCTCTGCATAGGGCGTGTCATGGTCCCAGCGCAGCCCGAGGTTGAGGGTCAGGTTGCGCTTGATGCGCCAATCGTCCTGCAGGAACAGCGCCGTGTAATACGCCGTATAGGTGCCGCGCGTGTTTACGTCGTATTGGCCCGAGGTGGGCAGGCCGAGCAGGAACGCAGCAAAATCCTGGCCGAGTGGAGCCGGCGCGCCGTTCGAGGCCGATTGCGTCCAACCGCTGCCGAACACGAACCGTCCCACGGAATTGCCGAAAGTCTGGGCGTCGAGTACGTATTTGCGCGCGTCCACGCCGAACTTCAGCGTGTGGGTGCGCCACTGCTTGTTCACGTCGCCGAACAGGCTGAAGGACTTCGAAGGCAGCAGGTCGGCCCCGGCGGGACCGAGGCACTCGAAGCTGGTCGCCTGCCCGGTGTCGCTGCCGCACGTGTTGCTGCTCGACGCCGGCGCGAATTCCACGCGCGGCATCTGCACGAACGCGCTCTTGCTGGCGAGGTAGCCGGGGTAGCCGAGCGAGCTCGGATCGAACCCCGCCATCGGCGAAGGATGCGTCTCACGCATCGTCGTGTAATTGCCGCGCACGTTCAGCACGGTGCTGGAGTTCAGCGTGTAGACCTCATCCACCGTACCGCCCCAATTGGGACGCGTCAGGATCGAGGCCAGCGCCGCCGCGTTGTTCTTGAAGTAGTCATTCTTCGACTGGATGTAATCCGTGTGCCGGATGTTGAATGACAGCCGGCTGCGCTGGCTCATGTTCCAGTCCAAGCGGCCCAGCTCGTTCCAGAAGTCGTCATCCGTCGTGCTGCTGTTCCCGTAGTTCCCGAAGCCGTTCGCCGCGCCGGTCACATTCGGCGCGGGGTAGAACTGCAGGTACGCCTGCGCGATCGGATTCAGCAACGCTGCCGGCAGCTTGTTGCATGCCGTACCGGTATTCGCCTGCGTTCCGTAACCGGCGCCGATGGCCGACGTCGTGTTCACCGGTAGCGGATTGCCGGCCGCGTCGCAGCGAAACGGCTGCCGCGTCACCGTACTGCCGCTGGTAGTCGCGCTGTATGGGTTGTAGATCTGGTAGTTGCTGCCGAGCGCGAGCAGCGAAGAGAAGTCGCCCAGGCGCTCCGCTGCCGTCGGCACCGTCACGAACTTCGTGTTCGGCTGCGAACCCGTGATCCGCTCCATGGCAAAGAACCAGAACAGCTTGTTCCGGCCGTTGAAGAGCTTCGGCAGCAGCACCGGACCGCCCGCCGTGCCGCCCCATTGGTTGAATTTGCTGTCGGGTACGGGAATACCGGCACGGTTGTTGAAGAAGTTGTTGGCCGCCAGGTCGGAAGGCTGCATGAAGTAGTAGGCCGACCCGTGGAAGGTGTTGGTGCCGGTGCGCATCACTTTGTTAATGGTGCCGCCGCCGGTGTGGCCGAACGCCGCATCGCCGTCGAACGCTTTGACCTTCACTTCCTGCACGGCCTCCTGCGGTGGGGCGTATGCCAGCCGGTTGTCCCAGGTGGCGTTCGGTGCACCGTCGATCATGATCTCGCTGGTCTGCGACGGTGTCCCGCCGATGCTCCAGCCCGACGCCGCCGCGTTCGCGAACGGCGATACCGGCACGTTGGGATTGCCGGTGGCGATCACGCCCAGCGCCAGCTGCGCGATGATCATCGGATTCCGCCCGTTGAGCGGCAGGTCTTCGATCTGTTTCGTCGTGATGCTGGCGCCCACCGACGCATTCGCCGTCTCGATGATCGGCGCTTCCGCCGTCACTTCCACCGTCTCGGTGTTGCCGCCGACCTGCATCGTCAGGTCGATGATGGGGTGTGCGCTCGAGGTCAGTTGCAGGCCTTTGCGCGCCAGCGGGCGGAAGCCGGCAGCTTCGGCGCGGACCTCGTATTCCCCCGGCGGAAGGAACGGGACGTTGTATTGCCCCGCTGCGTCCGCCGTCGTGGAGTTCTTCACCCCGGTGCGCACTTCCGTGACGGTGATCTTCACGTTGGGAAGAGCAGCGCCCGAAGGATCGAGTACAGCGCCGCTGATGGTGGCGCGCGTCTCCTGCGCGGGCAAGAGCGAAGCAAGCAGCAGGATTCCGCACAGCAGGAGCACGAGAGAACGGGTTGTCATGGAGAGCACACCTTTCACGGCACGGAGCGGTAGGGCGCCACTCCTTTGATTGGGCATCTTGCGATGTGAGACGCCGCAGGGAAAGTATCGCGGCCTATCTGCGCCGTCCATCCTTTTGTTTTAAATGCTGGATTTAGTTTCTCTAAACGATCAGCCGAGAGCCTTTGAAACCGGCAAGGTGTTCGCTGGCCGAAACATCAATGTCCGGCGTCCTTCAGGTAGCGCGCGAATCCCAACTGCGCCGCACGGAACGCGGCCACGGCGGCCTTGGCCACCAACTCCGCTCCCAGCGGCGAGAAGTGCGTGTTGTCCTCGATGCCATTGGGATAATTCGGGTTCTCGCCCGCTTTCAGCTGCAGGAATAGTTGGCGGGACTTCTCGTCGCCGTACTCGGTCAGGATCGCAGCGGTCTTCTCGTGCATATCGATGAGCGGTGCGTTCTCCTCCGTCGCGACCGTGCGCACCAGGCCGGGATAAACGCCGTGCGTGTCCACGACCGCGCCCGTGGCGTCGAACTTGCGGCGGCTGACCGGCGTCAGCAACACCGGCGTCGCCTGCTGCGCGCGTACGTCGCGCACCATGCGCTGCAGGTTGGCCTTGAAATCATCCGGTGGTGTATAGCGCTCGGCCTTGTCTTTCGATTCGTCGTTGTGCCCGAACTGGATGAGCACGAAATCGCCGGCCTTCACGTCCTGCAACAGCCGGTCCCACGATCCCTCGGCGATGAACGACTTCGTGCTGCGTCCGTTCTTCGCGCGATTGTCGATCTTCACCTGCGCCGGATCGAAGTACTGCTGCAGCGCCTCGCCCCAGCCCGTCTCGGGGCGCTTGTCCGCTTGCTTGTTAGCGGCGGTGGAATCGCCCGCGATGAAGATGGTGATCGGCGCCGCCGCCGCCGGCAACGACAGCAACAGCGTCACCACCAGAAGTTTCACCCGGTTCACCATAGGATCACGCCGGCTTCGCGATCGCGTGCAGGAACTCCACGTGCGACCGCACGCCGCCATCCATGCCCTGGATCTTTGGATTCGACGACTCGATCACCAGATACTCATCGGGCGCGTGCGCGCCGCTGCCATGGCCCATCCCGAAGTGGCCCGCCGGCAGGCGCAGCGGGTCCGCGGTGAACACGTAGCCCGGCCACGAGCCCGCGTTGCGCGGCAGCACGATGGGATCCACTCCCGCGCGCCGGTACACCGCCATTTGCGTGCGAATGATCTCGGAATCCGCGGGCGTCGTCGTGGGATCGTAGCCGCCCGAGACGTTCACCTCGATGTCACCGAAGCCATGCTTCGCGAGGTGCGCCTTCAAGGCTGCTACCGCGCCCGCATGCGTCATGTCGGGTACCAGACGCATGTCGATCTTCGCCACCGCGCGATGCGGCAGGATCGTTTTTCCGCCGGGGCCCGTGTAGCCACCGACCAGGCCTTCGATGTTCACCGTGGGCCGCGCCATCAGCATCTCCAGCGACTCCTGGAAATTCACGTCGTGGATCCAGCGCTGCACGCCCAGTTGCCGCTTCACGCTCGCTTCGTCGAGGCGCCGCGCTGCAGTCGCGATCATCTCTTTTTCGGCAGCCGAAAGCGGGCGCGCATTGTTGGCGAAACCTTCGATCGCCGGATCGTTGCCGTCAGCCGAGACGAGCGTCGCCAACGCCTGCACCAGGTGCCACGCCGGACTGTCGACGCGCGCCTTCAGGCTGGAATGAATGTCGGCCTTCGGCCCACGTCCCCACTTCTCGCCCGTCGACACCAGCTCGCATTCCACCACGCCCTTCGCGCCCAGCGTCATCGTCACGTTGCCGTCGAGTCCTTGCGACGCTTGCGGCATGTAAATACCGAGCGTCTTGCGCAGCGCCGCTGTCACTTCCGGACGCCGCACCACTTGCGCGAAGTGCGGCGAACCGATCTCCTCTTCGCCTTCCGCGGCCATCACTAGGTTCACCGGCAGCTTCCGTCCTGCGCCGCGGATGGCGTGCAGCGCGGCGAGGAACGTCGCCTCCGGTCCTTTCTGATTCACTGCGCCGCGGCCCACGACGCACTTGCCCAGCCCCGGCTTGTCCACCAGCCGCGCTTCGAAGGGCGGTGACGACCACTCACTCGGGTCCACCTGCTTCACGTCGTACATGTAGTAAAGACCGAGCGTGCGCGGTGCGCCCGCATCGAGCGTGGCGAAGATGCCTGGCTGGCCGTCGGTCGGGACCTTCGTCACCTGCTGGAAGCCGGCGTCGCGGAACATCTGCATCGTCAGCTCGCAGCCTTCGGTCATGCCGCGGTTTTCGGCGGCGATCGACGGTTGCTGGATCCAGTGCTGCAGCCGTTGCACCGCCTCGTCGTGGCGCTTCGTGATCTCGGCGAAGACCGGCGCCAAGTCAGCTTGCTGCGCTTGTGTGATTTCGGGGAGCGCGAGCGCTGCGCCCGCGGCGGCGGTGGTGGCGATGAAGTCGCGGCGATTCATGCGCCGGAGCATAAACAAGCGGACTGCGGCTGTCGAGTCGCGGGCTCCACGAGCAGAACTGAGGTAGCTGAGTCGCAGTACTACTATTAATCGGCAGGCTCCAGTGCGCGTTAACCAGGATCACGCAGACACCTTCCTTGAGTGCGGCATCCTAATGAGTGCGCTGCCTCGTGGAGGCAAGTCATGCAGAAGGCGCGTGACAAGGTGCTGCTCGCCCTGGGCTCAGGCTTGATGGTCACGGCGACCGCCTTGGTCGTGAACGTTTCCGGTATGCCGCTCGACCACGTGCTGCTCCGGCAGATCGTGATCGGCGATTTCATCGCCGGCCTGATCGCGGGCCTGATCGCGTTGGCCATCCAGCTCAAGAATGACGGCTCCTATTACCGCTTCGCGATGGAGCGCGCCGGCATCGTCGCCGAGTTGAACCATCATGTACGCAACGCCGTGTTCCCCCTTTGCCTGGCGGTACAGCGTGCAGGCGATGCCGAGGGCACGCGCCTGGCCGCCGAGGCGACCGAGCGGATCAACGTTGCGCTGCGCGACGCGATGACCGATGCCTTCGCCCGCAACGTCGACTATGAAGGGATGCAGCCGACGGCCATCAAGCGGCGGAACGTAGCGTAGGAGTGAGCGGTGGTACGGATCCTCTTTGTGGAAGACGACCAAGCCATCCGGCAGACCCTCGCCGCCATATTGCGCGACCAGGAGGTTGACGTCACCGTGTGCGAAAGCGCCCGGCAGGCTCTGGGCGTCATCGGCGAGCACACGTTCGACCTGGTCGTGACCGACATGCGCATGGAAACGGCGACCGCCGGCTCCGAAGTGATCCGCGCGGCGCGCGCGCTCGCGCCGCCGCCGCTCGTCGTCGTCCTTACGGCATTCCCGCTGCCCCACGGCCACCCCGCGCTGCGCGGCGCGTCCACCGTATTGCTGAAGGGTACGGACGCTGCCTCGCTGATCGCGCAGATCAAGCGCATCGTGGCCGATGTCGCGTCCCGTCCGTTGCGTCCGCCGTCCTAGGCTATGGGTCCAGCAGGTCGCCCTCCGGGTCGAGCTGCAGCGCGTCCATCTGCGGTAGCCACTCCAGGTCGAACAGCGATAGCCGCTTGCCGAGCTTGTACGGCACTCCTCCAAGCTCCGTCTGGCAGCGCTTGGTGAAAGCGTCGCTGGCGATCGCGGCGCTCTGGTAGCTGTCCGTGGTGATCAGCGCCATGCGCTCGAACGGGATGCCGTAGCGATACATCTGGCGCGCGGCGTTTCGCAGGTTCGTCGTGGTGTGGCGCGCGTGCGGATCGATCAGGATCGCCTCTTCCGGCACGCCAAACTCGGCCATCAGCGCCCTCTTCATCTCCACCGCTTCGCTGAACGGCGTCTGGTTCGGATGCACGAAGCCGCCCGAAACGAGGATGAGCGGCGCCTTCTTTTCGTGCCAGCGCCGCGCTGCCATCGCCGTGCGCAGCTTGCCGCTCGGCGAAAGACTCCACGTCAGCCGGTCAGTACCCGCGCCCGGCACCACGATCACGGTGTAAGGGAACTTCGTCCAAGCGATCGTGCGGATCTTCTTCACCGTCGCCGCGTTCTCCTTCTGCTCCAGCGGCTCGAGTCTGCCCGCCTCGTCACGCTTGTTGACTTCCATCAGCTGCAGCGCATAACGCAGCGTCGGCTGAAAGAACAACTTCATGTCGCTTTCCTGCTCGACCAAAAAGTACGCCGCCGTGTGCACGAGCTGTTCATACGGCTTGGTCGTGACGTCAAAAGCCGGGCTGTCGATCGCCGCATAGCGCGGCGGCTTGCCTTCACCGAACGTATCGATGGCGCGGTTCATTCCGTGCGCCGCGTCCGCCCAGGCTTGCGCGAGCAGTTCCGCACTGCCCTTGGACTCATACCGAATGTAAGCGTGGCTCGCGCGCAGCGGTTCATCCGCCAGACTGCGCACGGCCATGCTCGTCCCGTAGAGCGCCTTCAGTGCTTCGCCGACGCTCTCGATCTCCGCGTCCTGCCAGTGCATCGCCGCGTCGAAACAGGGAACGGTCGTGCACGAACTCGCCGCCTCGCGCAGTGCAGCTCGCTTTTGCTCGAAAGCCTTCGCGAGCGCCGCATCGCCGATGAGCGCTCTCGCCACCGCCGCATCGTTCTCCATCAGCGACAGCACATAGAAATTCTTGTCCTGCACCGGCGATCGCACGTCGAGCAGGTGCGTCTGCGTCGTTGGCGGCTTTGCCGCCAACGCAAGCAGGCTCAGCCAGACGGCGGCTAGGAGTTGTCTTCTTCGCATGGACACGTTGGTCGCAGGATTCTACAGTTACCAGCCACACTCCGAGGCACTTCACATGTTGAAACAGGGTCAGGTATCGCGGCGACGTGTGCTCGCTGCGGCAGCACCGCTGGTCGCCGGCGTCGCGGCGGCGCAGAACGCACCGGCGGGTCCACGCACCGATCTCGGTACGCGCACCTACAACATCCGTGACTTCGGCGCGAAGGGCGACGGCGCTTCGCTCGACACCGCCGCGCTGCAATCTGCCATCGACGCCTGCCATCGCGACCAGGGCGGCACCGTGCTCGTACCCGCGGGAACCTTCGTCATCGGTACGACCGAGTTGAAGAGCAACGTCACGTTGCACCTGGCCGCAGGCGCCAGGCTGCTCGGCTCCGGCGACGGCAAGCAGTACCGCAACATCGACGCCATCCCGCTCACCGGCGACTCCACGCTCGCCGATGGCAATTGCAGCCTGCTCTACGCCGTCAACGCCGAGAACGTGACGATCGAGGGCAACGGCACCATCGATGGCAACGGCGCGCAGTTCCATTCGGCCGTGCGCGGCACTCCACCGCCCTCCGGACGCGGCGGCGCGCAGCGTCCGTATCACCTGCTGTTCCATCGCTGTCGCAACCTCACGGTGCGCGACATTTTTCTCGTCGCCTGCGCTTTTCACTCCGTGCGCGTCATCCAGTCGAGCTACGTCAAGTTGCAGGGCCTGCACATTCACAACCGCGTGAACGGCAACAACGACGGCTTCCACTTCATCAGTTGCGAGCGCGTGCATGTGACCGATTGCGACGTCGAGGCGCAGGACGATGCCTGCGCGCTCTTCGGCAGTTGCAAGTGGGTCACGGTGTCAGGCTGTTCGTTCTCCACGCGCTGGTCGGTGTTCCGCTTCGGCGGCGGCGAGGCGGAGAACATCACCGTGTCGAACTGCATCATCTACGAGACCTACGGCTGCCCCATCAAGATGCGCTGCGGCCCGAATTCGCGCTTCGAGAACGTTACCTTCTCCGATCTCGTGATGAACAAGGTCACGGGCCCGATCTCGCTCGGACTCGGTCCGCGCCCGCAACGCGCGCAAAGCGAAGCGCAGACCGAGCGGCCCGACGACAAGCCCGGCGTCCTGCGCAACATCACCTTCAGCAATATCCGCGCGCACGTCGTCGTGCCCACGCAGATCGCCGACTTGCCGCTGGAGAGTGGCTACCGCCCAGCCGAGATGAAGTCGTGCATCGCGCTGAACGGCGTCGGCGCATTCCTCGAGAACATCACGTTCGATAACGTACACGTCACGTTCCCCGGCGGCGGTACGGCCGAAGAGGCCGCGTTGCGCGACGTCCCCAAGATCGCCGGCGAGTATTTCGAGACCGGCATCTGGCCCGCGCACGCGCTCTACGCGCGCAACGTCCGCGGCCTCACGCTGAACAACGTGCGCTTCGAGGTGGACGGCGCCGAGCATCGCCCGTCCATCATCTTCGACAACGTGGAAGATGCGGCCATCAGCAGCCTCAACGTACGCGGCACGAAAGAAGCCGAGTCGCTGCTGCGCTTCATCGACACGCAAGACGTGCTCCTGACGGCGCCGCGCGTCCTCTCACCGGCAGCCGTGTTCCTGCAGGTGGAAGGCGAGAAGAGCGCGAACGTCACACTCGACGGCGGCGATGTCACGAAAGCTGCTGCTCCGGTCGCGTTCCGCAGCGGCGCGCGCAAGACGGCGGTCCGCGTCCGCGCGTGACTCAGCGGGGCGATGCGGCTTTACGCGCTGTCGCGGGATTCGCGTAGCGGAAGCGGTACTGACTCGCCTCTCTTCCGGAAAAGAACGCGGGATCCTGCTCCAGCAGGGTATCCGCTCGCTGCTCTGCGCTCGCCGGATACGGATACGACGGCATCGCACGATAGGGCAGTGGCCCGACCGACTCGCCGTTCGCGGCGTAGAAATCCATGTCTTTCTCGTACCCATCCGCGAAGAAGAAATAATCGCGCTTCCAGCCTTGCGGCAGCGGCGGCAGGTGCTCAGCATCGAACTCGAGCTGTACCTCGTCGCCGGAACCGAACACCGCAAAGTGGTCATCGCTCTCCGTCAGCAATCGCCGGACGTCGCCCGGCCGCGTATACGCACCCACTGGACGCGTATACGGCCCCGTGGCGCTCGCCGCTTCGTAGCTGTAGTCGAGATCGCCGGGCGTTCCGCGTTCTATCGAACGTGGGAAGCCGTGAAAATCCAGCTTCGCCGAATCAAGCCGCAACTCCGTCGTGCGCACCGTGGCATCGCCCGCCGAGCGGTCGATGAGGATCTGGTCCCAGTAGATCTGCAGGTTCGTCGTCAGCCGGATGCGCCGCGTGCCCGCGGGCAACTTGCCGGTGAGATCGGCGATCGTCGTCCGCAGCAACCCAGCCGGGAAGCCGATATCGTCCACCACCTTCGTCCATTGTCCACTCGCATCCATCACCTCGACATACGGCGCAAACGGCTCCAACCCCGCCTGATGCGCCGCATACATCGACGTCGCAGTGAAGTACTCGATGTAACCGTGCATCACTAGCCGCAGCGGCCCGCCGTCATACGCCGCGCCCAGGTCCAGTTCGAGCGTGTGCGGTTTGGTGTACCCCTTGAACGCCAGCAGCTCGAAGCCTTCCACGTAGCGATGATCGCGCGCCGCGAGCAGCGCCAGGACATCGCGTCCGTTGCCGTCCCACGCGCCCGCGGGCAAACGCGCCGCCTGCGTGGTGACGATCTTGTCTTCCGGGAACGGCGGATTGCTGGCGAAATACTCGTTCGGATAGACATCGACCGCGGCCGGATGGTCTACCGCCAGCAACCGCACCTGGTCGAGATACACGACCTCTTCCATCGGCTCCATCAATCGCAGACTGAAGTGCCCATCGCGCACCCGCGGCGTCACGCCTTCGAGCTTCAGGTACTCGGTCGGATCCGGGACGTTGCGCTGTCCGGGCGCGATCCAATGCCCGAGCACGCCGGCGCCCAGCATGTCGGAAACGAAGCGATAGCGCGTGCCATCCCACACGAACAGCACGGGACACGAGCTGCCGCGCCGGTCGATCTCGTGGATCGTCGCCGTGCGCTGCGCCACGAAGCCGATCTCGTCTTGTAGCACTCCGGTGGGCCACAGCACGCGTACGACGTCGGCGCGCGCCTCGCGTCCCAGCCCGGCCACGAGGTCCGTCGCGCTTTGGCCGAGATAGCTCACGCCGCTGATCTCGAACTTCTGCGCGCTCGCGCCGGCGAAGACCTCCACCTTCGCGCCGATGGCCGAGCGATTGTCGGCGAGCCCGCTCAGCGCGATGCGCAGCGAATGATTGCGATTGCCGCCGTCGTTGCGCAGCAGCACGAGCGGTCCGCCGGCTTGTGTGATCACCAGGTCCGTAGCGCCGTCGTTGTCGAAGTCGCACGCGATGAGCGCGCGCGGGGAATGCAATTCGATGCGATCAGCTCCCACCGCGGCGCTCACGTCCCGGAATCCCTGCTCGCCAAGATTGCGATAAACGCGCAGCGCGCCGCGCCCGTCGCTCGTCTCGCCGACGACCGCGAGGTCGATCCAGCCATCGTTGTCGAAGTCGAGCGCGGCAATTCCCCAGGCGTGCACCAGGTCAGACTGAATGCTTCGCGGAGTAAAAGCGTGGCCCCCTGAGTTCATCCACAACGACACCGCTGGCGCCGTGTTGTGCGTGAAGGCGAAATCCATCGCGCCGTCTTTGTTGAAGTCGGCGACTGCGACCGCGATCGGCGGCGCGGGCCTTGTCTGCCATGGGGTCCCGGCGATCCATTTTCCTTCGCGCGGATTGGTAAACACCCCCGGCTCGCGCCCAGCCAACACGAGATCGATCGCGCGGTCGTTGTTGTAGTCGGTGGGCACCGCGCCCGTGCTGGCGGTCAGCAATCCGGTCTCCGTGGTTACATCCGTGAACGTGCCGTTGCCGTTGTTACGCCATAAACGATTGCCGCTCGGCGCGCCGCTCTGCACATAGAGATCGACGTCGCCGTCGTGGTCGTAGTCGAACCACAGCAGCGCGGTGACGGACGCTTCACTACGAATGCCCGACGCGGCCGTCACGTCTTCGAACGTCCCATCACCGTGATTGCGATAGAGCCGCACGCCGTTTTCGGTCGCGACCGCGAGATCGGTATGACCATCGTTGTCGTAGTCAGCGGCGGCGCAGGCGACCCCGCGAACTGGTGCGAGATGCGCGTCAGCCGTGCTGTCTTTGAACTTGCCGCCACCCAGATTGCGATACAACGTGCCGGCACCGGCGTCGTAAAGATCGGGAAGGGAATCACCGTCGTAGTCGAGGAAGCACGCGCCCGCGGCTCCGGGTGTTACCGCATTGGAAATCCCCGAATCAACGATGCGCATGAACTTCAGCGGCGCCATCGCTATCGTGGGCCCTTTGTCCGCGTGGATCTGCGCCGCCAGCGACAGCGGCCCCTGGTCGCCATACGCGAGCCCGATCGGCGCGCCAAGTTTGGTTTGCGTCAGGTGCTCGAAGCGCGTCAAATGCTGCTGCGCCTTCTCTGCATCCCCTTTCTTCTGATATGCCCGCGCCAGCC
>CAYWSH010000013.1:0-46903 GCA_964460655.1 uncultured Terriglobales bacterium
GCCGCGGCGCATGCCTCCTGTGCGCCGCGGCTTTTTTAATCTCTCTGTAACACTGCCCTAGTAGCCTTCCTACGGATGGCTGCGTCCACGATCGTTAATGATGAAGCGGGTCGCCGGCCTACGGCGCTTGGTTTGCGCGGCCGTGGCCGGGGGCGCGCTACCGGCGCTTTCGACCGCATCTTTCACGTCATCCTTGTCATCTGCGGCCTTGCCATCGTCGCCCTCGTGGTCCTTGTCGGTTTCGAGCTGTACAAGGGCTCCGTGCCTGCGCTGAACCAGTTCGGCTGGCGCTTCTTTATCGGCCGCAATTGGGACCCCGTCGCCGGCGACTTCGGCGCGTTGACCTTCATTTACGGCACGCTCGTCTCGTCGTTCCTCGCGCTTGTCATTGGTGCCCCGCTCGCCGTGGGGTCCGCGGTCTTCATCACCGAGATGTGCCCACGCCCGCTGCGCCCGCTCATCTCGTTCCTCACCGAGTTGCTCGCCGCCATCCCCAGCGTGATCTACGGACTCTGGGCCATCTTTATTCTTGTGCCCCTGCTGCGTGTGTATGTCGAGCCCTGGCTGGCGCGCTACTTTGGCTGGACCGGCCTGTTCTACGGCGCGCCCTACGGCATCGGGATGCTGGCCGCCGGGATGGTGCTGGCGATCATGATCGTGCCCATCATCTCTTCGGTGACGCGCGAGATCCTCTCCAGCGTGCCCAACACGCAGCGCGAAGCCGCCTTGGCCTTGGGCGCCACCCGCTGGGAGATGGTCCGGCTCGGCGTCTTGCGCAACGCGCGCGTTGGCATCTTCGGCGCCATCATCCTCGGCCTCGGCCGCGCCATCGGTGAAACCATGGCCGTCACCATGGTGATCGGCAACCGGCCGGAGATCGCACGCTCGCTCTTCGCCCCCGGCTACACCATGGCGAGCGTGATCGCCAACGAGTTCAGCGAAGCGAACGGCATCTATCTGAACGCGCTCGTCGAGATCGGTTTGGCGCTTTTCCTGGTCACGATGATCGTGAACGCGTTCGCGCGCTTCCTGGTCTGGGCGGTGACGCGCGGCGTGCCGGTGAAGGCCCATGCCTGATCGCTCCGCTCGCCGCATCAGCGCCACGCGCCGTTGGATGAACAGCGCTATGCTCACTCTTGCGGTTGCCTCGGCGATCGCGGTGCTCGTCCCGCTGCTCGCCATCTTTGCTTATCTCGTATTGAAAGGCGCCAGCTCGTTGAGCTGGTCGTTCCTGGTGAACCGCCCCGCGCCTCCCGGCGAAGCCGGCGGCGGCATCGGCAACGGGATCGTTGGTTCGGGCTTCATGCTCGCGATCGGTAGCCTGCTCGGGATTCCCGTCGGCCTCGGCGCCGGCACGTATGTCGCCGAGTACGGTGGTGGACGCCTGTCGCAGATCGTGCGCTTCACCGCCGACCTGCTGAATGGCGTGCCCTCCATTGTGGTCGGCATGGCGGTCTACGGCATGGTCGTAGTCCCACAAAGGCACTTTTCCGCGTTGGCGGGTGGAGTGGCATTCGGCATCATGATGGTGCCCACCATCGCGCGCTCCACTGAGGAGATGCTCCTCATGGTGCCACGCATGGTGCGCGAAGCCGCCCTCGGATTGGGCATTCCGCGCTGGCGCGCCACGGTTTCCGTGACCCTGCGCACGGCATTGCCGGGCATCATCACCGGCATCATGCTGGCCTTCGCGCGCGTCGCCGGCGAGACTGCTCCCCTCATGTTCACCGCCTTCGGAAATCAATTCTGGAACTGGAACCCCAACCAGCCCACCGCTGCCCTCCCCTTGCAGATCTTCTCCTACGCCATCTCGCCGTTCGAGGATTGGCACCGGCAGGCCTGGGGCGGAGCACTCGTGCTGATCGTGCTTATCGTCGGCACCGTGGCGATCGTGCGCCTGTTCGCGCGGCGTGGTGTCTTCGAGGGCACGCAGTGAAGACCGAGATCGAAGTCCGCAAGCTCGACGCGTGGTTCGGCCAGACGCAGGCCCTCTACGGCGTCGACCTCAGCGTCGCCGCCAATCACGCCACGGCCATCATTGGACCCTCTGGCTGCGGCAAGTCGACGTTCGTACGTTGCCTGAACCGCATGCACGAGACGCATCCCGAGGCGCGCGTCAGCGGCTCCGTCGAGATCGGCGGCGACAACATCTACGGCGACATCCCCGCCGTCGAGGTCCGCCGGCGTGTGGGCATGGTCTTCCAGAAGCCGAATCCGTTCCCCACCATGTCGATCTACGACAACGTCGCCGCCGGCCTTCGCCTCAACGGCGTGCGCAATCGCCGTACGCTCGAGGAAGCCGTCGAACGCTCGCTGCGCGCCGCCGCGCTCTGGGACGAGGTCAAAGACCTGCTGCGCAAGAAATCGGGCGCCAGTCTTTCGGGCGGCCAGCAACAACGCCTCTGCATCGCGCGTGCGCTCGCCGTTGAGCCCGAGGTCCTGCTGATGGACGAGCCCGCTTCCGCGCTCGACCCCATTTCCACCGCCAAGATCGAAGATCTTATCTTCGAGTTGAAGCGTAGCGTTACGATAGTGATCGTGACGCACAACATGCAGCAGGCCGCGCGCGTCGCCGAGTACACCGGGTTCTTCCTCTTGGGCAAACTGATCGAGTTCGACGACACGAAGAAGATCTTTACCAACCCTTCGGACCAGCGCACGGAGGACTACATCACAGGACGGTTCGGATGAGTCGTATTCGTTTTCACCAGGGTCTCGACGACCTGAAGCAACAGCTCGTTGAGACCGCCGGCGTCGCCGAAGAGGCGCTCAGTCTCGCGGTCCGTGCTTACCGCGAGCGCAATCCACATCTCTGCCGCCAGGTCTTCGAGCAGGAGAAGCGCATCAACTCCGCCGAGCGCCGCATCGACGCGCTCGCCCAGGACCTGCTCGCCATGCAGCAGCCCATGGCGACCGACCTGCGCCTCATCCTCGCCATCATCAAGGCGAACGGCGACCTGGAGCGCGTCGGCGACCAGGCCGTCAACATCGCTGAGCGCGTCATTGACATCACCGCAATGCCCGCCGTCGAGCTGCCCATCGACATCCCGCGGATGGCCGCGCTCGCCACCGAGATGATCCACAAAGCCGTCAACTCCTTCGTACAGGCCGATCCCGAGGCCGCTAATCAAGTCCTCCAGATGGATGACGAAGTCGACGCGCTCAATCGGCAGGCCTTTAAGGCTCTCGGCCAGACCATCCAGTCGACTCCCTTCATCACCCGCCAGTGCCTCGATGCGCTCATCGTCGCGCGCAACCTGGAACGCGTTGCTGACCACGCCACCAACATCGCTGAAGACGTCATCTTCTGGACCAGCGGCGAGGACGTCCGCCACGCCTTCCGCGGCCAGGGCACGCGCGAATCCGCACCCTAGATCCACCGCTCCCTCGCTAACCTCCGCTCTCTTGCAGCGTCTATTATACCTATGTATTCTACAGGTATCAGTCGTACAGGTTAGGGCGCTATGCGTGGGTCATTCCAACTCGGTCTCGCCATTGCAGGTCTCGCGCTAACCCTCCCCGCGAATGCATCCAGCGCGCGGAGGCAGGTGGAAGGACGCATCGCCATTGTGCAGTCGGATCGTCATGCCTCCCGGCTCGATCGTTATCGGCTGATCACGATCCTGGAGCGCGCGTGCGCGGAGCTTCATCTGGATGGCTCATCGTTCCCCCGAATCGTATTCATTCGACTCTCGCGTGACGAGGCATCGGCAGGCGGCGTGCCCGCGGGAGCGCCCGTGCTGGTCGAACGTGCCTTTCTCACGGTCGAGGGGAAGGACAAGACCGAGGCAGCAAGGTTCCTGGTCTGGATCGTGAACGAACCGTCCGACGAGAAGCTGGTGGCAGCCGTCGTCCGCGCGCTGTGCCTGCACTTTGGACTGCGGTTGTCGGAGGCTGACCGGTTGAGCGCCGAGCAGCGCATCGTCCGCCGCTCTAGCGCGACCGTGGATGTGAATTCATTCGTGAAGTGAGGCTCCCTCCACTTGACAACGCAAGATCTCTATACCTATGCTGCCTACAGATATGATTCCTACTGCTACCGACCGTTCCGATTTCCTCAAGGGCACCCTGGACATGCTGATCCTGAAGATCGTGGCCCTTGGCCCGATCCATGGCTATGCCATCGCGCTCCGCATCCAACAGATCTCGAAAGAGACCTTTCAGTTGCAGCAGGGCTCTCTCTACCCCGCCTTGCACAAGCTGGAGAAGGAGAAGCTGCTCACGGCCGCATGGAAGAACACCGAGACGGGCCGCGAAGCGAAGTTTTACTCGCTGACTGTTAAAGGCAGGCAGCGCCTGGAAGCCAAGATGGAGGATTGGGAGCGCCTGTCAGGGGCCGTCTCGCTGATCCTCCGGACGGCGGAGTAGAAGGTCAGCATGCGCTGGCGGATCTTTTCCAAACACCCACTGCGTGAGGAGCAACTTGACGCTGAGTTGCGCTTCCACCTGGACCAGCGCATCCGCGACCTCGAGGCCTCGGGAATGACGCACGACGAAGCCCACCGGCAGGCCATGCTGGAGTTCGACGGCATCGAGCGCGTCAAAGAGGAATGCCGCGAACTGCATCGCGGGAGCATGTTCGATGGCCTGTTCGCGGACTTTCGCTATTCGCTGCGCGCGCTGCGCCGCGACCGCCGCTTCACGCTGCTCGCCATCCTTGCGCTCGCTCTCGGGATCGGCGCCGCCACCGTGATCTTCAGCGCCTTCCACGGCGTCATCCTCAACACGTTCGCGTTCAAGAATGCCGATGAGGTGACCGCGTTCTACATCGTCGACCAGGACCATCCGCAGAATCGCCGCCCGAACCTGACGCTTCCTGAACTCGCTTACTACCGCGAGCACAATCACGTTTTCCAGGACATCAGCGGTGAGTTCGGCGGCTTCGGAGCGACGCCGCTCGTCTACTCCGCCGGCGGCAGCACGTATCAATTCGATGGCGCTTTCCTCAGCGCCAGTTCCTTCGAGCTTTTTGGCATGCAGCCGTTGCTGGGACGGCTACCCACAGAAAACGATGTGCGGTCCGGGGCTCCGCCGGTCTTCGTGATCGGCGCCAAACTCTGGCGCGAGCACTTTCATAGCGACCCGAACGTTGTAGGACAAAGCTTCACTCTGAATGGCCTGCCACGCATGCTGGTAGGCGTGATGCCACCGCGCTTCCGCTGGGCGTGGGTGGATGCGTGGTTGCCCTTCAGCCTCGATCCCAACGAGATCGCCACCAATCCCGATCTGCGCAACCGGATGGCCTACGTCGTGGGACGCCTCAAAGCGGGCGTCACGGTGAAGGACGCCGCCGCCGACCTCGATCTCGTGGCGCACCAGTACGCGCGCATCGAGCCGCGGTTCTATCCGCAGCGATTCACGGTACTTGCCAAGCGATCCTCGCAGGAAGCGGTTGAGGGCCTGGGATTCGCGCAGCTGCTCTATCCGCTGCTGGGCGCCGTCATCCTCTTGCTGCTGATCGGTTGCGCGAACGTGGCAAACCTTCTCCTGGCGCGTGCTACGGTGCGCGCCCGTGAGATCGCGGTCCGCTCCGCCCTCGGCGCCAGCCGCGGCCGCCTCTTGCGCCAATTCCTGGTCGAAAGCCTGTGTCTTGCCTTGATCGGCTGCGCCGCCGGTACTCTCTTCGCGTATCTGGGGATCAAGTTCCTCATTCCTCTCATCCCGTATAACGCATTCCCGCAGGAAGCGGTCATCGAACTCAACGGGCCCGTGCTGTGGTTTTCGCTCGGCATGGCGGTGCTGAGCACGTTGCTCTGCGGCATCGCTCCGGCGGTCCACGCTATGCGCCTGGATCTGCGCTCGCGACTTAGCGGGACGAGTACGGCGACCAACCTCGGTCCGGCGCATGGGAAGTTGCGCGCCGGCCTGGTAGTGGCGGAGGTTGCGCTCTCTGTAATGCTGCTGGTGAGCGGCGGTCTGATGATGCGCACCTTCCTCCGCATGCAAAGCACCGACCTCGGTATCAACCGCAAGAACGTCCTGTTTGCCGCGCTGGCTTTTCCGCGCGCCGTGCAGCAGAAACCGGAGGAACAACGACAAACGTACGAGCGCTTCGTCGAGGACCTGCGCCGCTTGCCGGGCGTTACCGCCGTGAGCGCCACGCTCGTGCGCCCGCTCTTTAGCGGATCGACTTCCGACCTGACTATCCCGGGGAAGGTCCACACTGATACGTGGCGAACGCATCTCGACCTCTGCAGCGAAGACTTCCTCGCCGTGATGCAGATGCAGCTGCTGCAGGGCCGCTTTCTATCCGCGAACGATGTCAGCGGCGAGCGCCACGTTGTGGTCATCAACGAGGCATTCGCGCGCCGCTATCTCCCTGATGAGAATCCGATCGGCCAAACCGTAAGCTTTGGCTTCACGCAGCGCATATCTGCGCTCAATGGCGCTACTTTCGAGATCATCGGCGTCGTTTCCAATACGCGGAACCAGGGCTTGAACCAGCCACCCGGGCCCCAGGCGTACTTGCCGCACACGCTGCTGTGGCCGGGAGGCAAGTCGTTCGTGGCCCGTACTGCCGTGCCGCCGGAATCGTTGATCCCGCAGGTCCAGCAACTGTTGTGGAAGGTGGATCCGAACGTGGCACTGGTGAATGCCGGTTCCGTCGACGAGATCCTGCAGAAGTTCCTTTACGCCAACTCCGAATTCGAGTTCGCCACGCTGGGTTCGTTCGCGACCATCGGATTGCTCCTTGTCCTGATCGGCATCTTCAGCGTGATGGGCTACACCGTCGCCCTGCAAACGCACGAGATCGGTATTCGCATGGCGCTGGGCGCCGCGCGCAGCCAGATCATCCGTATGATTCTTGGAAGAGGCCTGCTGCTCATCATCGCAGGACTGGTGATCGGCTTCGCCGGCAGCTTCGCTGTAACGCGCTATCTCGTCCACCAGCTCCAGGGTGTCTCTCCGCTCGACGCTCAGACCTATATCGGCGTGCTCGTCCTGACGATAGCGGGCGGTCTGGCCGCATGCCTCCTGCCGGCGCACCGCGCCGCCAACGTCGACCCGCTGGCAGCCATCCGTTGTGAATGAGGGCTCTCTGCCGGCCCTCGAATCGCTGAACATCCTGGGCGCAGGCGTGTAAGCTATAGGGCTTCATCATCGCCCGAGGAGCCCTTATGGCTACTACATTGACCAAGCCCGACGTCGGCCGCCAGATCGTCGAGGATGCGAAAAAGTACGTCCTTTATTCCTGGAGCACGCAGGACGCCATCAATCCCATCGCCGTGGACCACGCGCAGGGCCGCCATTTCTGGGACTGCGACGGCAAGCGCTATCTCGATTTCTGCTCGCAGCTCGTGAACGTCTCCATCGGCTACGGCCATCCCAAGGTCGTGCAAGCCATCAAGGACCAGGCAGAGAGACTCGCGACCATCGGCCCGCCCATGGCGACCGAATCGCGCTCGCGCCTCGGCCGGCTCCTCGCCGAAGTCACGCCGGGTGATCTCTGCATGTCGTTCTTCACCAACGGCGGCGCCGAAGCCAACGAGAACGCCATCAAGCTCGCGCGTTGGTATACGGGACGCAACAAGATCATTGCGCGCTATCGCAGCTACCACGGCGCCACCGCCGGCGTCATCACGCTTACCGGCGATCCGCGCCGCTGGCCCTCTGAGCCCGGCATCCCCGGCGTCGTGCGCATGCTCGATCCCTACACATATCGTTGCCCCGCGGGACACCCTGATCCGTGCCCAGTCTGCACCGGCGCGCCGCATCTCGAAGAGATCCTGATGTACGAAGGCCCCCAGACGGTCGCCGCCGTCATCCTCGAGACCATCACCGGCACGAACGGCATCATTCCGCCGCCCGCCGGATACCTGCAGGCCATCCGCGAAGTCTGCGATCGCCACGGCATCCTTCTTATATGCGACGAAGTCATGGCCGGCTTCGGCCGCACCGGCAAATGGTTCGCGGTCGACAACTGGAACGTCGTGCCCGACATCATGACGGTCGCCAAGGGCATCAACTCCGGCTACGTGCCGCTCGGCGCCATGATCGTGCGCCAGCCTATCGCCGATTGGGTCCGCTCCCGCTACTTCGCCGGCGGCTTGACCTACAGCGGCCATCCACTCGCTTGCGCTGCTGCCGTTGCGTCCATCGAGGCTTTCAAGGATGAAGGCATCGTCGAGAACGCGGCTGCGATGGGCGAACTCTTCCGCACCGGCCTGGCAGCGCTGGCACGCAAGCATCCATCGATCGGCGAGGTACGCGGCATGGGCTGTTTCTGGGGCTTGGAACTCGTCAAGGAACGCAAGACGCGCGAACCGCTGGTCCCGTTCAACGCATCCGGAGCCGCGATGAAGCCGATCGCCGCCGTCATGAAGCGCGGCCTCGAACTCGGTCTTTATCTCATGACGCACTGGAACGTCGTGATGGCTTGCCCACCACTCACTGTCACGCGCGAGGAGCTTGAAGAGGGCTTGGCCATGCTCGACGATTGCCTCACCGTCGCCGACGGATTCTGCAACTGATAAGAGACTACGGGTGCCCCACCCTCGTCCCGCCCGTCTTCGGCGGGACAGGGTGGGATGACCGCTGAGGACCCACGATGAGACGACTGCTGCTCTGGCTTTGCTTGGTCACGCCAGCTCTCGCGCAGACCGCTGCACCGGCTGCCGCTCCCCTTCCCGGCGGAGGCACTCGGAATGCCGAACTGCAACACCGGCTGGAAGCGACCGTCGCAGGTTCCGGCGCGGTGTGGGGCGTCGCTATCCGCCATGTGGAGCGCAACGAGGGCGCAGGGCTGCGCGAACTCGAGCCGTTCCAAACCGCCAGCGTCTTCAAGGTCGGCGTCCTCGTCGGACTATTCGAGCAGGTGCACCAAGGCAAAGTAAGACTCGACGAACGCGTCACCTGGAAAGACCCTGAGCATTATGCCGGCAGCGGATTGTTGGTGATGCTCGCGCCTGGCTTGCAGCCCACGTGGCATGACCTGGCGACCCTGATGATCACCATCAGCGACAATGCCGCCACCGACATGTTGTGCGAGCGCGTCGGCATCCCGAACATCAACGCGCGGCTGAAGGCGCTCGGTATCGATGGGTTCTCGGTCGGCGGATGCACGCGCGAACTCATCCTGCGCTCCTACGGCCTCGATGTTGCCACGACCCAGTCGCTGCCGGGCCGCGATCTGCCGGCCATGGCACGCGCCACCGATCCAGCGGTCCGCCGTCGCCGCCAGGAGGAATTCCAGCGTGACTGCGCGAACTGCTCCACGCCCGCGGCGATGACGGCCTTGCTCGGCAAGATCCTCGCCGGGCAAGCGGGTGACGCGGCCGCCACGCAGGACATGCTGACCATGCTCGGCCGCCAGCAGTTCAATCAGCGCATGCCGCTCTATATCAACGCGCGCATAGCGCACAAGACCGGTACGCTCACGTTTCCTTACTGGGTGGCTAACGACGCCGGCATCATCTACCTGCCGAACAACGAACACCTCATCGTCACCATCTTCAGCCACGGCACGGAGTGGGAACAGCCTGACGGTCCTCGCAAGCAGGCGAACGCGGAAGCGGACGCCCTGATGGGCAGGATCGCCAAAATGGCCTACGACTTCTACGCTGGCCGATAACCCCTCATGCGCGCTACCGACTTTGAATTCCGCAATCGCGTATGGCTCTTCGGCGCGATCTTCGGCGTCGCCTTCTTCATGTTCACCTTCGATCACACTCCCTTGGGCGTGCATCTCGCGGACTGGCTTGTTGCACGGTTCCACGGGCCCGAAGCGCCGACTCTGCGCATCATCTTTAGCGTAGGCGCGCTCATCATGGTCTCGGCAGCGGCTTGGCGTACCTGGGCTTCCGCCTATCTTGGTCGCGAGACCGTTCACGATCACGCCCTGCATAGTGAAGTACTGCGCGCCGACGGCCCCTTTCGCCACGTGCGCAATCCGCTCTACGTGGGCAACATCTGGATGGCATTAGCGATGGCGTTGATCGCGCCGGTCGCCGGCGCGGTGTTCGTCCTTATCGCTATGCCCTTGTTCTGTTATCGCTTGATCGGGCGGGAAGAAGCCGGACTCGAAGCCGAGCAGGGTGAGCGCTTCCGCGCTTTCGTGCGCGCCGTGCCGCGTCTCTGGGTTTCGCTCCGCGCGCGCATCCCAGCCAGTGGCGCACACGCAGACTGGCGCAACGGGCTCGCCTCCGAAGCCTTCTTCTGGTCGTTCGCCCTCGGCTACGTCGCCTTCGCAGTGACCTTTAACATCCTGTGGTTCTACGCGGGCCTGGTCGCTTCGCCGCTGCTCAGCTGGCTCGCTGGCCTAATGCTCGGTTCCCGCACGTCGAGCGCTGCCCCCGACTAGGCCGCTAAGATCTTCTCCACCGCCGCGCAGAAGCGGTCGATCTCTTCCGCCGACGTGTAGACGTTCGGGCTCACACGGTTGCCCTCGAAGTTCGGCCCCATGATCGGCGTCACGTGGATCTTATAGTCGCGCATGAGCGCTTCGCCCAGCTTGCCCGATGCGATCGTGTCGAAGTGGATCACCCCGAACGCGCCCGAATGCTCCGGCTCCAGCCGCACCACCATGCGCGCTCCCGGCAGCTTCGTCAGCCGCTCCGCCCAGCGTTGTTTGAGGTAACGCAGGCGCGCGAACTTTCGCTCATCGCCCATGTGTTCGTGGAATTGCAACGCCTGCAGGATGCCGTTGTGCATCGCCGCCGGATGCGTCCCGATCTCTTCGAACTTGCGGATATTCGCGTCCATTTCCTTGGGCGCCGCCATCATCGCCCAGTGTCTCGCAATGCGATCTTTGCGGACGTAGAGGACTCCTGTACCGATCGGCGCCGAGAGCCACTTGTGGAGGCTCGCGCCGTAGAAATCGCAATCGAAGTCGGTGAACTTGAACGGCACGTGCGCGAACGCGTGCGCTCCGTCCACGATGCTGGTGATGCCGCGCGCCCGCGCCAGCGCGCACAGCTCTTTCACCGGAAAGATCTGCCCGCTCATGAACACCACTTGCGAAAAATGAATGACGCGCGTCCGCGGCGTGATGGCGCGTTCGAACATCGCGACCAGGTCGGCCGGCTTCTGCACCGGCACGCTGAAATCGAGCTGCCGCAGCACAATGCCCTCGCGACGCTCGCGCTGCTGCCAGGTCGTGATCATCCGCGGATAGTCCTGGCTCGTCGTCAGGACTTCATCGCCCGCCTTCAAGTCGAGCCCGAACTGCGCTACTTGTAGCGACTCGCTCGCGTTGCGCGTGATGGCGATGCACTCCGGATCGGCCGCCCACATGCGCCCAAGTTCTTTGCGCACCGTTTCGATGCGCGGCTCCAGGTCGCGCCACATGCGGTATGCCGGCGCCTGATTGCTGTAACGCAGGTCTGCGATCTGCGCTTCCATCACGCTCGCCGGCGCAGGCGCCACGCCGCCGTTGTTCAGGTTCAGGATCTCGGGGTCATGCGGATACGCCGCGCGCACCTCTGCCCAGAATGCTTCATCGGCCGCCACCGCGTCGGCGCTGCGCCCTGCATGCGCGCGATTCAACGCAGCCAGCATCGCGAGAGCGGGTGCTCCCGCCAGAAATGTGCGGCGTGTGACCGCCATGTTCCACCTCCGCGCTGCCGAGGTTGAATCTTACCCTGCGAACTGCTTCTTCAGCGCAATGCCTCTGTCGTAGACCGCCTTCGCGCGCTCCAGCGCAGCCTGCACGTTCGGACAGATGTTCTCCTCTCCCACGTGCTCCTCGAACTCAGCCTGATGCATCAGCTCTGCCGGTTGCTGGCGCGCGCCGCATAGGATCATCTCGCGCCCCGAACGATGCACCGCGTCGGCCAATTCTTCAAGGGCCTTCAGCCCGGTGGCGTCCAGGGCCGTCATGTTACGCAGCCGCATGATGATGATCGGCGGCAGTCCCCTTAGCTGTTCATGCACTACGGCGATCTTGTCCGTCGCGCCGAACAGGAACGGCCCATGGATGCGGAAGATGCGCACATAATCCGGGATACTCTTGTCCTGCAGGATGTGGACGCGACCCTCGTCGACATACGCATCTGTCACCGCCGAGACCGTCGTCGTCACTGCTACTTTGCGGATGAACAACAGCGTCGCCAGGATCATGCCGGCTTCCACTGCCACCGTCAGGTCCGCGAACACGGTCAGCAGGAACGTCACGGCCCACACCGAGACATCGGACTTCGTCAGCTTCAGGATGTCGCCGATCTCGCGCCACTCGCCCATGTTGTAAGCGACAACCATCAGGATCGCCGCGAGGACTGCCAGTGGGATGAAGCGCGCCAGCGGCGCCGCGAACAAAAGGATGGCGAGCAGCGTGAGCGCGTGCACCATGCCAGCCACGGGACTCGTCGCGCCCGAGCGGATGTTCGTCGCCGTGCGGGCGATGGCGCCCGTGGCCGGCAATCCGCCGAACAGTGGCGACACGATGTTCGCCACGCCCTGCCCGATTAGCTCCACGTTGGGATTGTGCTTATCGTTGCTCAGCCGGTCCGAGACGACCGCCGACATCAGCGACTCGATCGCTCCCAGCATCGTCACCGTCAGCGCCGGCCCGAGCAGCACGGGCACCGTATGAAGGTTGAAGGCCGGCAAGATGAGCCGCGGCAGTCCCGAGGGGATCCCACCGAAACGCGAACCGATGGTCTCGAGCGGCAAGCGCAACAGCGTCGCCGCCGCCGTTCCTCCGAGCAGCGCGACGATCGTTCCGGGCACGCGCTTTGTGACCTTCGGCATCAGCAGAATCACGCCGATAGAGATCGTCGCCAGCAGCAGCGCTGTTGGCGAGAACGTGCGCCAGTTCGCCGCCAGTGCCTGCATGCGTGGCAAGAACTCGCTCGGCACCTTCTCGACCCGCAACCCAAAGAAATCTTTGATCTGCGTACTCGCGATCAACACCGCGATGCCGTTCGTGAACCCGATCACCACTGGCCGCGGGATGAACTTCACGGCCGCGCCGAATCCCGTCGCGCCCATCAGCACCAGGAAGACGCCCGCCATCCCGGTGCAAACGAACAGTCCTTCCACGCCGTACTTCGCGACGATACCGGCCACGATCACGACGAACGCGCCCGTCGGACCGCCGATCTGTGTCTTCGATCCGCCCAGCGCCGAGATCAGGAAACCCGCAACGACGGCGCAGTAGATCCCTGACTGCGGCGGCACGCCCGACGAGATGGCGAACGCCATCGCCAGCGGCAGCGCGACGAGCCCCACCGTGATGCCTGCGATCAGGTCAGCAACGAACCGGTGCGCGTTGTAGTCGCGCAGGCAGAGAACCGACTTCGGCAGCCACGCGTCGCTGATCTGGAAAGGTGACTTCAAGGAAATAAGAATGCCGATTCTAGTTTCGCATCCTTCGGCTCGGAACCCAATAGGCGCCGATCAGCGATAACCGGCGCTCTTGCGGTAGTCCCAAACCAGCGCTTCCAGGAAATCCTCGCCCCCGGTGCCCGCGGGGCACTCGAGCTGATGATGCTCCTTCACATGCGCGAGCAGGCGCTTCGCCGCAGCCAGACGGACGTCCGGTGACAGGTCGTAACGGCGCTGCAGGAAGGTCTCGATCGCTTCGACCTCTCCGGGTTGCAGCCTCGCCGCTTGTTGCGCGTTCGCAACGCTCGCTGTCGGCGTAGTCAGCGGCATCGGGGCCGGCTCCTCGCTCGTGTCATGCACGACGAGCGTGCCGGCCACGAGGTCGCCAAGTCGCTGGTTCCGCGGGCTCAGGAACATCGTGATCACGCCGACCGCATACGCGCCCGGCAGGCTGTCGACCACTCGCAGAAAGTTGCGCGCGATCGCCTCGAACGCGTTGATCGAGGGCCCTGATTGTTTGATCACGCGGATGCCCGCGTGCCGTTTTCCCGGCGTCTGCCCGTTCCACAGCGCCTCGAAAAGCGCGAAGTATCCCCAGTACAGAGCGAAGCCGATGAAGATCCAGATGGCCATCGCCCATTGCGATCCGCTGTCCCAATACTTCGATAATCCAGGCATCAACCCGACCATCAGCAGGAACAGCACGAAGTACACGATGAACTGGATCAGCGAGTCGTACAGCAGGGCCAATCCACGGCTGCCGATGCCGGCCAGCGCGAATTCCAGCGCCGTCTGCTCTGGTGTTTCGATGCTAAGCTTGTTGTCGAGCAATGATCTCCGCTTACTGGCTGCAAAAGCGACAGCCGCATTGGTCTCGGCTCAGCGAGCTGCTGGACGTGGTGGATCGCAACGGCATCCGCGCTTTGCACCGCACCGAACTGCGCGAGCTCGGCACGCTCTATCGCCAGATCGCCGCCGACCTCTCGCGTCTGCAGGAAGAGGCCACCAACCACGCGTCCACACGCCACCTCAATCGTCTGCTGGCGCGCGCACACAACATTATCTATGCCGGACGCAAGCCGCGCGCGCTCGACATCGTGGGATTCTACCGCCAGGAGTGGCCGGCGCTCTTTCGCCGTACCCTTCCCTATACCGCGCTGGCCACCGGTCTGTTTGCCTTCGGCGCCTTTGTCGGTCTAGTCCTCACTGTCGTTCGTCCTGACTTCATGCACGCCGTGCTCGGGCCCGCTATGGTCCGCACCATCGAGCGCCGCGAGATGTGGACCCATTCCATCCTCGGCATGAAGCCCGTCGCGTCCAGCGCCATCATGACGAACAACCTCAGCGTCTCGTTCGCCACCTTCGCGCTCGGCATCACCGGCGGAGTCGGCACCATTTACATGATGGCGATGAACGGACTGCTGATGGGAGTGATCGGCGCGGCCTGCTGGCTTGCCGGCATGAGCCTCAAGCTCTGGAGCTTTGTCGCGCCCCACGGCGTGCTCGAGCTGCCTGCCATCTTTATCGCAGGCGGCGCGGGTTTTCGTATCGCGCACGGCCTGCTCTTCCCCGGCATGCTGCCGCGCCGCGAAGCGCTCGTCGTCGCCGGTCGCGAAGCCGTTCGCCTGCTCGCCGGCGTCATCCCGCTGCTCGTCATCGCGGGCATCGTCGAAGCGTTTGTGTCGCCCACGAGCATCCCGGTGGTGCTCAAGTTCGCCGTCGCCGCCTTCCTCGGGAGCGCCCTGGCCGCGTATCTGTCTTCCGGGAACCAGCCTGCCGACCTGCCAGGCTCTGCGTCATTCCGCTGAGGCGTGCCCCTACAAGAGGTTTCTCTCCTTCACGTGCAGATACTGATTGACGGCGGCGGTTGACAACCGCTGCGGCAGGACTTCCAACGTCAATGCGCCGCGCTCGCGCATCCGCGCCAGCATCAGGGACCGCCGATGCAGCAATTCCTGCGCCGCAGTCGCTTCATACATCGCCGGGACCGTCTGCGGCCTCTGAACGGCCGCCTGCTCGACGTCCGACTGGCTGATCACGGCAAATAACATCAAGTGTCGCGAAAGCATCTGCGACGCTGCCTCCACTACGTCCGGCGTACCGGGCGAATCGGCGAGTTCCGTCAACCAGACCACGAGACTGCGGCGTTGTTGCGTCGTCCGCAGCATCGCTGCTGCCCGCAAGTGATCGGCCTCGGCCGCTTCCGTGTGCAGTCCCGCCAGTGCATCGAGCATCGTGCGCAGGTGCCCCGCACCTCGCCCCGGAGCTACGCGCGCTTGCACGCCACGCCCGTATCCCAGCAAGCCAACGCGATCGCCGGAGTACAATGCGACTTCGGCCAGACTCACCGCCGCACTCACCGCAAAATCTAGTTTCGCTACCTCGCCTACGCGCACGCGCAGCAAGCGGCCGCAATCAATGACGATCCACACCGGTTGACTGCGCTCGATCTGGTACAGCCGCGTCACCAGCTTTCCGCGCCGGGCGGAAGCCGTCCAGCAAACGTCGCGCACGTCGTCGCCTACCTGGTATTCACGCAGGCTCTCGAACTCGCGACCGAGCCCGCGCATCCGCATGCGCCGCTTCTCCAGTTCGATCTGCCGTGCGCGCGCCAGGTAGATCGTCTGGCGTCGCACTTCCTCGAGGCTCGGATACACGCACACCGTCTGTTGCAGGTCGGCGCGTGCCCAGCGCTCAGCCAGTTGCATGCGGCTCGCATAGTGGATGTAGGCTTGTCCGGTCTTCTCATCGCCACGCTCGCGCGGCAGGATGCCGTATTGCGCACGCACTTCCCGTCCGCGCACAACCTCCAGCGCCAGTGTCGGAGCTTCCCAGCGCAACCCGCGCGGTAGGTCGTCGATCACTTGGCATTGCAGCGTGATGCCGCCGCCGTTGCACAATGCGATCTCGACATTGCTCGCGGAAAGCAGTGCCGCCGGCTCGAGCCAGCGCCGCGTGATGGTCAGGGCATGCGGTTGCGGCAGCAGCCGCCAATCGATCCACCACGCCGACAGCAGGACGGCGTCCCAAGCCACCATCCCCCATACGAATGCGTGCACCCAGAACGCCGGTAGCAGCCACAGCATCCCCAGCGCGAACAGGAACAGGAATCGCCGTCCGCATGCGAAGGGCATCCGGCCAAGGGGCATCCCTGCCGCACTGATCGTCTCGGGACTGAGCAGTCGGCTTATTTCGGCACCTCGACGCCCGCCAGGATCTCTCCCAGGGCACGATCGGCGTCAATGCCCTCCAACTCTGCCTCGGGCTTGATCATGATCCGATGCCGCAACACCGGCAGGACGGCGGACTTGATGTCGTCAGGGATCACGTAGTCGCGCCCATCCATCGCCGCCGCCGCTTTCGCTGCCAGCAGGAGGTTGACCGCCGCACGCGGACTCGCACCCAGCGCCACCGCCGGCCAGTCGCGCGTGCGCCGCGCGATGTTCGTGATGTAACTGAAGAGTTGGGGCTCGACTTTCACCTGCCTCACCTCGGCGCGCGCCCGCGACAGGGTTTCCGGCGGCAGTGCGGCGATGGGAACATCCTCGAGTTGCCGCGGATCGAAGCCTGCCTGGTGTCGCGCCAGGATGTCGAGCTCTTCCTTCGCCGCCGGATAATCCACCTTGATCTTCAGCAGGAAACGATCCAGCTGCGCCTCGGGCAGCGGATACGTTCCTTCGAACTCCACCGGGTTCTGTGTGGCGAACACGGTGAACGCCGGCGCGAGCGCATGCCGCACTCCATCGATCGTCACCTGCCGCTCTTCCATCGCCTCCAGCAACGCTGCCTGCGTGCGCGGCGGCATGCGATTGATCTCATCGACCAGCAGCAACTCGGTGAACACCGGGCCCTTATGGAGCGTGAACGCGCTGGACGCCAGATTGAACACGTTCGTGCCGGTGATGTCGGCTGGCATCAGGTCCGGCGTGCACTGTACGCGCACGAACTGCCCGCCCAGGACCCGCGCGAACAGCTTCACCACCAGTGTCTTCGCCGTGCCGGGTACACCCTCGATCAGCGCGTGCCCACCGCAGAGCAACGTGAGCAGGCACTGGTCCACCAGGTCGCGCTGTCCGACCACGGACCTACCGATCTCTTCCCGGCCCCGCTGTACCAGTTGCGTCACCGCTTCCATGCAGCATTCTCCTCGCCATCGGATATCAAATTGGCCGACCGCGCATAGTCGTTCAGCTTCTGCACCAGCCACAATGCCGTGCGTTCATTCAGCCCGACATCGTTTCGCGCCTCCTCACAGCGTTGCAGCACCGCTCCCGCTTGTTCATCCAGCCCGAGCCGCTCGCGCAAGCTGCGCCCCAGGTCCGCGGCGGCGACGTCCCGCCGCAATCCCAGTCGGCTCGTTGCCAGGTAGCGGAAGCGCTCGTAGCTCACCTCGACCGCGGCCTGCGTCGCGTCCGCACGATGGAACAGATTGCCGAGGCTACGCACCGTCTCCAGCGGTGAAAGGCGCGACTCCAGCCGCAGCGGCCGCACCGGCAGGCTGCGCCGCGAGAACGTCAGCACGATCGCCAGCGTGAAACCCACCAACTGCCACAATCCCCAGCGCAGCGGCGTGTTGCTCAAGTCGAGGGACAGCACCGGACCTTCGCCGTGAAAGTATTCATCCCACAGCACGCGCGTGGCTTCTGGCGGACCGAGAGCATTCAGCAGCAGGTTGATGTTGCCGGCTTCACGAACTCTCAGGTTGGTGATGGGCATTGCCGAAGCCCACCAGATCACTTCGCCGCTGCCCGACCGATAGGACACTACGACGACGTCTTTGCCCTTCGCGTAATGCGGCACCACGCGTGTATCGTCCTGCGCCCACACTGCGGACGGCTGCATCAGGATGTCGCCGCCGCGCGTCAGCCGCGACGGCGCCGCAGGCGAGAATGCGACGGGCTCGACATAAACCTCGTTCGTGTTCCGGATCTTCGCCTCGGGCAGCAGGTTCTCGGCGTAACCCGTGGCGAGCACTGTGCCGCCGGTCGCGATGAATTTCCTCACTGCGTCCGCATCTGCCTGCTCCACGCGATATCCCATCGGTTCGGCGAGGATGAGCACCGTCCGTTTCCCTGCTTCCGGCGCCGGCAACTCCGCGGGCTTCCTCTGCCAGCGCTCCACTTGGTAACCGAGTTCCTGCAGCATGAGATACGCCGCTTTGCCCCCGCCCGCCTGCGCCGAATACGTCGAAGGATACGGGCGTTGATCTTCCTCTTCGGGCGTGAGGATCGCCAGCAGGATGACGACAACGGTGAATATCGAGAGGGACCATGCCAGCAGCTTGCGGTCTTGCGCGGCGAACCCTAGCGGCATCCCAGCGCCTCCAGGTGGAGCAGCGTGCGCGCAAAATCATCGGCTTGCGCGCTCTGGTGGCCGTACCACACGACCTCGAAATCGCGCGTCAATCCCGTGAGCGTCGCGCGCTGCGGATGGACAGCCGGCAGCAGTCGCAAGTATTCGCGCGGCGTGCGCGCCCGGTCCGCCGGCCACGCTCCCTCAGTCTCGAGGCGCGAGATGGCCGCCCAATATGCCAGGTGGATCGCGCCACGCCAGTCGCCGGCTTGCGCCGCTGCGCGCGCTCGCGCCAGCCACTGCCGCCAGTTCGTCGCCGAGGGTGCGAACGGCAACACTTCACGTGGGACCTCGGCCAGCCGGGCGCGGTCCGACATCCGCTTCAAGTAGATCGCCAGGAAGCACGCCGCCGCCGCGATCGCGATCCACACGATGTACTGCGCCAGTTGCTCCGGCTCGGTCCGTCGGCCACCCAGCTTGTCAAACATGCGCCGGAGCCACGCGAAGAAGCGGTCGCGCATTACTTCCAGCAGGCCAGGACCACGGAGTTTGCGGAATTCGCGTCGTGCCAGGATCTCCGCCAGCTTCGCGTGGGCTTGCGGCAGCGGCGTCGGCTCGCGGAAGCGCTCTGCCTCGGCCGCTTCCTCCGTCAGGCGCGCCCGCATCCTGCGCAGCAGCTCGCCGTGATCTTTTTCGGGCGTGCGCTCAAGTTGCACCAGGTCGGTCCGCAGCCACGTATTCGACAGCGCGAACTGCCGTCCCTGCTCCTGCACTGTGTAACTCTCCGGGACACGCGCCGCCAGCATGGGCGCCTCTTCCGGATGCGCTTCCAGGCCGGCGACCTCGCGCTCCATGCCGCGCACCGCGTCGATGTATTGCTCCAGCGTGAGCGGCGGCTCGGTCGCGACGGGAGCGGTCGGTTGCTGTGCAGTCTGCGCGGTAGCGATCGCCACCGCACCCAAAAAGACAAAAGGCAAAAGGGACTGCATCGCTCCTTTTGCCTCGTGCCTTTTTTCTCTTGTCTCTTCGTTCATGGAGTCGCGGGGGCGACTTGCGCTTGACTCCCGCTTTGACTCAGCAGCAGATCGATGTCAAACGCTTCCTTGCGCACGCGCTCATCATAATAGACGAGCACCATCGCGATCGTGACCACCGGCCCCGCCAGCGCGCCCGCGACAAAGCTGGCCACGGCATTCGCCACTTGCGCGTAAGGGCTGGCCGCATTTCCCGTCATCGCGAACGCGATGGCTACCGGCACGCTCAGGGCGACGCTCATCACCCACGTCAGCAGGAACAACACCGTCCATATGGCAAGGATGCGGCTACGGCTTCCTTTCGTGAGCGTTGCGCTGCGCTGCAACGCAGTACGCGCCTTCACGTCTTCGACGATGCACGCCGGTACCGCAAGCGAATACCGCACAAAGAATGAGACCGCCAGCCATGCTCCCCCGATTGCAATGACAACCGCAAAGATACCCACCGCTACAGTGGCAGCTGCATTTGTTCCCAACCCGGGAATCAACGTTATGATCAATCCAGTTGAAACAGCCGCCAGCATGATGCCCAGCGTGGCCCCGCCCACTCGCAATCCTACGGAAAAGATCACGTCGAGCACCCGCCAACGCCGCCCCTTGAGCGAGCTGTACGCCTCGCTGACGGTCGAGGTTGCGCCCGTGTGGATCTTCGAGACCGCTTGCACGGTCGCCGCCTGCGAGAAAGCCAGCCCGATGAACCAGGCGATGAATCCGACGAGCATTGTGATGCCGCCGGCAACGAGCGCCGCGCTGCTGAACGCCACTCCCTGCACGCCGACCGCGAAGAACGAGACCTGCGCCAGTTGCGCCAACATCATCAGGGCCGGCGGTAGGGCCGCGATCGTCACGAACAGAAGAAAATTGTTGCGATAAAGCTGAAACGTGCGGTCCAGCACTTGACCTGTCGTCATCGGGCGCAATGCAGTGGTCATACGGACTCCCTTGTCAACCGGTGATGCTAACACCGCGTCAGCACCGCGAACATTCAGGGTTGGTGCTAGGCAGCGCGCATCGCCGACCCTAGAAATCCTCGAGAATTGGGCGTGTCAACCCTGACACACTGTTCCTCCCAGCCACGTTCCTAGCTGAATGCCATCAAGATAACTGGTTATTTATCAATAGTTTGCCATTGGCCGCACCTTTGCTTTTCTCACTGCCGAGGAGAGCAGATATGGGGCGCAACAGCCGACTCAGCTTACTGGCGGGACTAGCAGTCACGATCCTGGCGGCGTGCGACAAGAGCGCCGCACAGTCTGCGAAAGTCGATCGCCGTCTCATCGTCAGCGTCCCTGACAACCGGCTCGCGGTCGTCGAGAACGGCCAGCTCATCAAGGTCTATCGCGTCGCGACCGGCGCCGCGTCGTCGCCGAGCCCAAGCGGATCATTCCGCGTCGTCAATCGTCTCACCTCGCCGACTTACTACACGCCGGGCAAAGTCGTCGCCCCAGGCCCGCAGAACCCGCTCGGCTCGCGCTGGATCGGACTCGACCAGCGCGGCTACGGCATCCACGGCACGAATGCGCCGAAGTCCATCGGCAAGGCTGCGTCGCACGGCTGCATTCGCATGGCGAAACGCGACCTCGAGGAACTTTTCGCGCGCGTGCGCGTGGGCGATGTGGTCGAGATCCACGCCGAGCGTGACGCCGCCATGGCCGCGCTCTTCGGCGCACCGAGTTCAACGCCGGCTGTCGTCGCACAGACCGCGACTCCGGCTGACAGGCTCCCTGGCGGTCTGAACTAACGAACTGATCGCAACCAAGATTGAAGGAGGCGTCATGCAACCGATCCTGATGACCCTGGCAGTCCCGCTCACGCTCCTGATGAGCGTCGCGCTGGCGTTCGCGATCGAGATCAGTCTGGTCTTCTTCGCCATCCATGCCATGCACCGCGGCCTGCAGCGCGCTGCTGCGCGTCGCGCCGCGGAGTCCGCCACCAGTTCGACCCGCTGCGAACAGCGGGCCTGAAGGAGAACCAACATGCTCGCCCTGAAGTACCTCATCGTTGCTGCCTCGGTCGTCGCCTTGCTGGTCGCCGCAGCCCTCGTGCTGTTCGATGTCTACCTGCTCACCGTGTACCGGCGACGTCTTACGCTGCTACCCGGTGAGCTCTTACCTGTGCCGCGTCCCGTCCGCTGGCGCCCAGCCGTCCGACTCACGGTCGCAAGTCTTTTTGCCCTGCTGCTTGCGTCGTCGTTCGCCGTGGTTCCTGCGGGATTCGCCGGAGTGCGCGTCAGCCAGCTGTCGGGCACACAGCCGAGCACGCTTTATCCCGGCGTGCACTTCGTCGTCCCGGGATTGCAGAGCGTCGCGCTCTATGACGTCCGCGATCAGCTCTACACCACGTCAGCCGACATCGCGCGCAAAGCAGCCAAGACTGATGAACCGCGCAAGCACGAACCACTCGTGGTGCAGGCGAAAGAAGGTCTGCCGCTCGGACTCGCCATCACGGTGCGGTATCGCCTCGACGCGCGCCGCCTCGACTACATCCACAACACGCTCCCCGGCCCGATCAACGAAGAAGTCGTTCCGCCGGTCATCGCCAGCGTCTTCCGCGGCATCGTGCCGCAGTACACCGTGCGCGAAGTCTTCTCCACGCAGCGCGAGCACGTGCGCCAGCTCGCTTCCGACCAGATCACGCAGAAGCTCGCTTCCGACGGCGTCATCGTCAAGGAAGTGATCGTGCGCGAGGTGCAGTTGCCACCGGAGTACGCCAAGGGCCTGGAGAACCTGCTGCTCAAGGAACAGGAGAATGATCAGCTCACCGTCCAGGCCGAGATCCAGCAGAAGCAGGTCCGCATCGCCGAGCTCGAAGCCGAGGCGCAGCGCGTCCAGCAAGTCAAGAAAGCGGAAGCTGACGCGCAGTCCCGCGTTTTGCAGGCCAAGGGCGAATCCGACGCGATGCAGTACACGCTCCCGCTGAAGGAAAAGCAGATCCAGCAGACCCGCCTTGAGTCGGAGGCGCGCAAGGAAGCCACCATCAAGAACGCTGAAGCCGCCGCCGAGGCGAAAGTCATCGACAGCAAGGCGGAGCTCCAACGCCGCAACCTGCTGACCGACGCCGAAGCGAACCGCATCCGCATCACCGCCGCGGCCGATGCCGAACGCATGCGCAGCGAAGCTGCCGTGCTGAAGCAGTCACCGCTACTGATCAACAAGATCATCGCGGAACGGCTTTCGGACAAGGTGCAGATCATGATGGTGCCCGCCGACGGCAAGTTCTTCTTCGCCAGCGACGTGCTGCGCGGCCAGTTGCCGCAGGCCGTCACGCAGGATGAGGAAGACGCTGAAGAACCGAAGTCGCGCCCCGTCGCCCGCACTGCACAACGACCCAACTAGTCACAAGGTTCGTCGGCAAATCCAACCGGAGGAGCTGCCGCCGCGGCTCCCCCGGTGCCGGCGACGGAATAACGAAACGGGTGCCCCATCCTTGTTGCGCCCGCCTTTGGCGCAACAGGGTGGGGATACACGGAAGGAGGCCGTCCAATGTCCTGCTATATTTCCCGCGTAGCCAGCATGCTCCGCCGCCTCACGTTGTTCGCGCTCGCCGCCTGCGCGTACGCACAGGAAAACCCCGCGCGCGACCTCGCCGAGAAGATCCTCGGGCACCTGCAAGCCCGTCGCGCCGTCTATCTCGACGTGCGCAGCATCACCGACGCCGATACCGCCGACGCCCGTCGCTCGCTGGAAGCGGAATTGCGCGCCCAGGGCGTGCAATTGGTCCCCGCGGCACAGGCCGTGGAAGAAGTCCGCGTCACGCTCTCGGCCAGCGCACGCGAGAACGTCTGGGTCGCCGAGATCGGCCGCGGCGAGCAGCGTGAAGTGGCGATGGTGTCATTTCCTCGCCCCAGCCCCGCGCTCGCGCCGGATGGCAGCGGGCGACTCGCTTTGCGCCGCACGCCGCTCGTGGCCGACAGCGCTCCCATCCTCGACGTCGCGCTCACCGGCGATTCCCTGCTCGCTCTCACGTCGCAGTCACTCTCGGTCTATCACAACGAGAGCGGTCGCTGGCGTCGGCAGAACTCCGTCGTCGTGACCGCGACTCGACCGCTGCCGCGCGACCTCCGTGGCCGTCTGCTCGTGCACAACGATCGCGTCGACATCTCGTTGCCGGGAGTCGCCTGCACGGGCTCCTGGCAACCAGACCTCGCGCTCGCCTGCCGCGACTCCGATGATCCGTGGCCGCTCGTTCTCTCTTCGACCGCGCCGGTGCGCGCATTCTTCAATCCGGTGCGCAACTTCTTCACCGGCGTGCTTTCTCCGCCCTTGGCCAACGACGTCGGCCCGTTGTTCTCAGCGGCGCGCCTCGGCGATGACGCGAATGCCACCTGGGTCATCGCCGGCGCCGACGGCGTCGCGCGTCTCACCTCGAGCACCGGCGTCGTGCTCAGCATTCTCACGGGATGGGGCAGTGATGTTGCCGCCGTCGTTGCGCCGTGCGGCGGCAACTACGTCCTCGGCACGCGGCCGGTGGATGATGCCGGCGACGCCCTGCGCGTGTTCCAAGTAAGCGGACGTCGCGCCACCGAGGCCGCCGCACCGCTCGAATTGTCAGGCGCCGTCACGGCATTCTGGCCGGCGCCCGACGGAAACTCGGCGATCGTCGTGCTGCGCATCGCGCAAACGGGAGACTATGAGGCGTCGAGTCTGTCTTTATCTTGCAGTCGCTAGTCTGCTCGCGCCGGCGCTGCACGCCGCCACACGGCCGCGTTACGGCGGCACGCTGCGTATTGCGGTGCGTGAATCGCTTATCTCGTATGAGCCGATATCACCTGACGCGCTCGACCCCGCCGCCGGCCTGCGACAACAGCTCGCCCTCCTGATCTTCGACCGCCTCACCAGGCTTGACGCGCGCGGCGATCCGCAGCCTGCGCTCGCCACTTCCTGGGAACATGATCCTGACTTCCGTCGTTGGTCCTTTCATCTGCGTCGCGGCGTCGTAGCGCACGACGGCTCGCCGCTGACTCCGGGACTCGTCGCTAACTCGCTGATCGCGGCGGACCGTGACTTGCGCGTACGCGTACTCGGCAACGACATCGCGATCGAACATGACGCGCCGCTGCCCGACTTGCCGGCAACGCTCGCGACCACGCGCTACTCGATCGTCATGAAGGCTGCGAGCGGCGTCCTCTTCGGCACGGGCCCGTTCCGCGTCGCCGAATGGCAGCCCGGACGTGCCGCACGCCTCACCGCCTTCGCCGATCACTGGGCCGGCTCGCCTTTTGTCGCCGCGATCGCTCTCACCATGGGCCGCTCGCTGAACGATCAAGCCCTCGACCGCCAGCTTGATCGCGTCGACATCAGCCAGCTCTCGCCCGGAACACGCCAGTCTGCCACCAGCGACCGCGTGGTAAGCGCCACGCCGCTTTCGCTGATCGCCATCTTCTGGAACGACAGCGGAAACGATCGTGACCGCCTGCACGATGCCGTCAGTCTCGCTATCGATCGCCGCGCTATCGCCGCCAGCCTCCTGCAGGGACAAGCCGAACCTGCCGGGGGATTGCTACCGCAGAGCGTAAGCGGCTACGCCTTTCTCTTCCCCACGACCGCACAGCTTGCCAAGGCGCGCGACGCCCGCGGTGTTGGACCTGTGTCCGCCATCACGCTCGCTTACGACGCGTCCGACTCGATCGCTCGTGCTATTGCGGAGCGCATCGCCGTCAATGTGCGCGATACCGCCCTGACGATCCAAACCGTGCCCGATGCAGGTACCCATCCTGCGGCCGAGGGTCGCATCGTGCGCCTGCCGTTGCCGTCATCGCACGGCGAGATCGCGCTTGCGGAACTCTCCCGTTCGCTTCATCAGGCGGTCAGTGCCGAAACAACTTCGTCCTACGACCGCGAATCGGCGATGCTGAACGCGCATCGCATCACGCCGCTCGTTTTCGTTCCTGACCTGCTGAGCATCTCGCACCGCGTGCGTCAATGGAGCAATGCAGCCGATGGCTGGCGCCTCGCCGACGCCTGGCTGGAGGCGGAGAAGCCGTGAGTTTTCGCCTCAAATTGCTCTTGCTGTTCAGCGCGACCATAGTTGCGGTCGTCGGCATCGTTGCCGGTCTTGTCTCGCTCAGCGCCCGCCGCGGCTTTGCGCGCGCCGACGAACAGCGGACTGATGCGCTCGTCGCACAATTTCGCACGGAGTTCGCCCGCCGCAGCGACGACGTCGTGCGCGCCGTCGACGCTATCGCATCACGCGGCGACGTACTGCGCATGGCAGCGGACCTCGCGCGCCCCGGCGCCAGCGCGGCGCAATACACGTCCGATGCGGAGCCGCTAGCGCGCTCGCAGCGGCTCGACTTCCTCGAGCTCACCACTGCCGACGGCACCATCATTTCCTCGGCGCAGTGGAGTGCGCGCTTCGGCTATCGCGATGCCACCTTCCCGCGCGCCCCCGCTGCCGCGGGGCCCGCATTCCTGAAGCGTGAGGAGCTGCCCTCTGGGTCAGCGCTTTCACTCGCCGCCGTGCGGCCCGTCTTCGTCGGAGATTTCACGCTGTACTGTGTGGGTGGTCGCCGGCTGGATCGTGCGTTCCTCGCGTCGCTGAATCTCCCAACGGGCATGCGCGCCCTGCTCTACCGCGGCAACGGTCTGGCCTCCGGTGAGCTAGTCTCCGCCGCCGGCGATGCCACCGACCCACAACCCTTGGCGCCGCTGCTCAGCACGGTGCGCTCCGCGAAGCAGGAAGCGGCTGCTACAGTCCAGTGGTCCGCCGATCCCGCCGATTCTGAAAGCTTCCGCGCCCTTCCCCTCCGCAACGTCGAAGGTGACGTCCTGGCTGTCCTGCTCATCGGCGCCTCGCGTCGCGACGCCGTCATTCTCGAACGCCGCATCCTCGCCACTGCGCTCTTGGTCGGCGCGGGCGGACTCCTCCTTGGCATCATCGTCAGCGGAATCTTGGCAGCGCGCATCACGCGTCCCGTCGAGCAGCTCGCCGTCGCTGCGCGCGCGGTCGCCGCCGGCGATCTCGGCGTGCAGGTCGATGCGTCCTCGCGTGACGAGCTCGGTGATCTCGCTGCCGCCTTCAATCGCATGACGCGTGACCTGCTCGATCAGCGCGATCGCCGCCTGCAGGCGGAACGCGTCGCCGCCTGGCGTGAACTCGCCCGCCGTTTGGCGCACGAGCTGAAGAACCCGCTCTTCCCGCTGCAGATCACCGTCGAGAACCTCACGCGCGCGCGGGCCTCTCTGCCACCCGCTGAATTCGACGAGGTCTTCCACGAGAGCACCGCCACTCTGTTGCAGGAGCTAGCGAACATGCAGGCCATCGTCGGCCGCTTCAGCGACTTCGCAAAGATGCCGACGCCTGAGCTGCAGTCCGTCGACTTGAATGCTTTGGTCGAGCGCGTCATCCAGCTGGTCTCGCCGCAACTCGCGCAGCGCAGCAGCGAAAAGATCGAGGTGGTCACCAGTTTCGCTCCCGGCATGCCTGCGCTGCGCGCCGATCCTGACTTGCTGTATCGTGCCGTGCAGAATCTTGTGCTCAATGCCATCGACGCCATGCCATCCGGCGGCACCCTTACGCTCCGCACCGCGCACGCGGGCGAAGCGGCCCGCCTCGACATCGCCGACACCGGTGCAGGCCTGACCCCGGAGGAGTGTGCGCGCCTCTTCACGCCGTACTACACGACCAAGCAGCACGGCACCGGACTCGGCCTCGCCATCGTCCAGTCCGTCGTCAGCGACCACGGCGGCAAAGTGTGGGTCGATAGTGCTCCGCAGCGCGGCGCCACGTTTCACATCGAGCTGCCGTTGAACGGAAAGCAATGACTGCTCAGGACACCAGAACGCCGAAGGCGCGCCTCCTCATCGTCGACGACGACGCGAACACGCTCGCCTCGCTCGCGCGCGCCTTTCGACTCGCCGGTCATGAAGCCACCGTCGCCGATAGTGCTGCGCGCGCTCTTGAGCTGCTGAAGACAGACTCCTTCGACCTCATCTTTTCCGATGTCGTCATGCCGGTAAAAGACGGCCTCGCCTTTCTCGAAGAACTGCGCGCTCTCGGCAGCGCGACGCCGGTCGTCATGATGTCGGGCCAGGCGCACATCAGCATGGCAGTGCGCGCCACGAAGCTTGGCGCTCTCGATTTCCTCGAGAAGCCGATCTCCACGGAGAAGCTGCTGCTCACGGTTGAGAACGTTCTCCGCCTGCGCCGTCTCGAGGCTGAGAACCGCCGTCTCCGCGAACATGCTGAGAAGCATGAGATCGTCTTCGTTTCCGAAGCGATGCGCCGCGTCATGGAGCAGGTGAAGCGCGTCGCCGCCAGCGAGACGCGTGTCTGCATCCTCGGCGAGACCGGCACCGGCAAGGAACTGATCGCACGCGCCCTGCACCATCAGAGTGCTCGCCGCGATGGGCCCTTCGTCACCCTGAATTGCGCCGCCGTGCCACAAGAACTCGTCGAATCCGAATTGTTCGGCCACGAGAAAGGCGCCTTCACCGGCGCTACCAGCCGGCACGAAGGCCGCTTCGAGCAGGCACAGCACGGCACGCTCTTCCTCGACGAGATCGGCGACATGCCTGCCGCCATGCAGGCGAAACTCTTGCGCGTCCTCGAGCAGAACGAGATCGAGCGCGTCGGCGGCGACCGCACCATTCGTGTCGACGTTCGCGTCATTGTCGCCACGCATCGCCGCCTGGAAGCGCTGGTGCAGGAGGGCAAGTTCCGCCAGGACCTCTACCACCGTATCTACGTCTTCCCCATCATGCTGCCGCCGCTGCGCGAGCGCCGCGATGACATCCCTGTTCTGGTCGAGCACTTCGCCGCACAGATCGCGCGCCAGAATGATTGGAAGCCGGCCACGATCGCGCCCGCTGCGCTCGCGCGCCTCCAGGGTTACGCCTGGCCCGGCAATATCCGCGAGTTGCGTAACGTCACGGAGCGTCTCCTGCTGCTCGCGGGTGACGCGGCCGTCGACGAAGCCACCGTGGCTTCCGTCCTGCCCGCCGCTGCGGCAGCAGCAGCGACTGCCGCCGTCGTTGGAACGCTCGCCGAGCGTGTCGCTACCATGGAACGGCAGGCCATTCTCGCCGAGCTCGAACGCCAGCACTACCACATGACGAACACCGCCCGCGCCCTCGGCCTCGAGCGCAGTCATCTTTATAAGAAGTGCGAGCAGCTTGGCATCGACGTGAGCGAGCAACGCCGCTCGCACGAATCGTGAACTTGCTTTGAAAGGACACGGCTTCAGCCGTGCCGAAGGCCGCACATAGCGCTGCGCTTTAGCCGCTGAGGGATGGGGTCCGCACGTCCCTCGATTAGAATCCCACCATGGAAATGCGTCTCCTCCCCGGTACCGACCTCAACGTCTCGCGCCTTTCCTTCGGCACCATGACGTTCGGCAAGCCATCCGATCAGGCCGACGCCACGCGCCTAGTCGAGCGCTGCCTCGACGCCGGCATCAACTTCTTTGACACGGCGAACATGTATCAGCTGGGTGTCGCCGAGACCATGCTGGGCGAAGCTCTCCGCGGACGCCGCGATAAGGTCGTCCTCGCCTCCAAGGTCCGCTTCAAGATGGGCGATGGCCCTGACCAGAGCGGCCTCTCGCGCGCCGCCATCGCGCGCGCGATTGATGAATCTCTCAAACGCCTGCAGACCGATCACGTCGATCTTTATTACTTCCACTTCCCCGACTGGGCTGTACCCATCGAGGAATCGATGGAAGCGATGCAGCGCCTCGTCGAAGCCGGCAAAGTCCGGTATCCGGCGACTTCGAACTACGCCGGCTGGCAGCTCACCGAGATGCTCTTCCTCGCGCGCGAGCGCAAGCAAAAGCCCGCCCTCATCAGCCAACAGATGTACAACCTGATCGCGCGCGGCATCGAGCAGGAATACCTCGCCATGTCGAAGCGCTTCCGCCTCGCGCTCATCGCCTACAACCCGCTCGCCGGCGGGCTGCTTACCGGCAAGCACAAGATCGAATCCGTCCTGCCCGGCACGCGCTTCGACAACAACAAGCTCTACCAGGACCGCTACTGGCATCCGCAGGACTTTCAAGCCGTCGCGCGCCTGCAGGAGATCGCCCGCGCAAGCGGCCGCACGCTCATCGGGCTCTCGCTCTGCTGGCTGCTGCATCACACGCCGACCGACAGCGTGATCCTCGGCGCATCGAGCATGGAACAGCTCGAACAGAATCTAAAAGCCGCCGCCGAAGGTCCACTGCCGCCTGACGTGCTCAAGTCGCTCGATGACGTTTGGCAAGAACTGCGCGGGCCACTTCCGGTCTACAACCGTTAGCGATGCCAGAACGCGTCAAACTCATCGAATGCCCGCGCGATGCCTGGCAAGGTCTGCGTGGTCACATTCCCGCGGCGCTCAAAGCCGAATATCTGCGCGCGCTCATCGCTGCCGGCTGCAAGCACATCGACGCGGTAAGCTTCGTCTCGCCGAAAACCGTCCCACAAATGGCAGACTCGGAAGAGGTCCTGAAGCTGCTCGGTGATGTTCCCGACGACCTCGAACTCATCGGCATCGTCGTCAACGAGGCGGGTATGAAACGGGCCCTCGCCGCCGAACGCGTCCGCACGGTCGGTTACGTGTACTCCGTCTCGCCCACGTTCCTCGAGCGCAACCAGAAGCAAACGCCCGAGCAATCGCTCGACACGCTGGAAAAGATCAAAGAGCAGGCGGACAACAACGGCCTTAACGTTGTCGTTTACATCAGCATGGCGTTCGGCAATCCGTACGGTGACGTGTGGAGCGCTGATGAGGTCGCGGCCGCCGTCGATCTCCTCGAGAAGACCGACATACACTCCGTCTCGCTCGCCGACACGGTAGGCCTCGCGACTCCCGCCGAGATCGCCGCGCTGGTCGGCTCGATCGTTCGTCAGTACGACCATCTCGACATCGGCGTCCACCTGCACGCGCGCCCTGCCGACGCCGTCGCCAAGGTCCTCGCCGCCTTCGACGCCGGCGCCCGTCGCTTCGACTCTGCCCTCGGCGGCCTCGGCGGCTGCCCCTTCGCCCAGGACGAACTCGTCGGCAACATCCCCACTGAGGCCGTCTTCGCGGCGCTGCAACAACGCAACGCGGCGCGGCCCCAACTCAGAGATCTGGATTCTCTCATTCGCCGCTCTGCTCAAATCGGCGCGCAATTCAGTGGGGCTCCGACGCATATCCAATAAAGCGGAGTGTCATCCTGAGCGAGTGCGACTGAGCGAAGGCGAAGGAGCGCGAGTCGAAGGATCCCTATAGCATCACGGGATATGACGCTGTTTCTCGCTTTCCAACCACCGCACTTCACATTTAGGATTTCGCGCTATGAACTTTCGCTGGTGCCCGCTCTGCTGCCTGGTCCTGCTCGCTGCCGTCCTCATCCATTACGCCCCGCAACCGATGACAGCCGCGGCCGCCGTGACGGACCCACGCCTCGCAAAGTCCTGGCGCTTCGAGCAGAACGGCGCGATCTATCTGCATTTGGAAGGCGACCCGGCCACGATCGGTTTTCAGCACGGCTATCTTGCGGCGGCTGAGATCGAGGACGCCCTCGGCGTCGTCAAGCTCAACAACACGCATGGCACCAAGCGCGACTGGAACTTTTTTCGCGCCACCGCCCACAACGTGCTCTGGCCGAACGTTGACCCGGAGTATCAGCAGGAGTTGCGCGGCATCGTCGACGGCCTGAAAGCGCACGGCATCAGCGGCATCGATCTCGACGACATCACCGCGCTGAACGCCATGGAAGAGATCGCCGACTACTACGTCCCCTGGCTCCAGAAGCAGACACCCGCCAAGACTCCCGGCCATTGCAGTGCCTTCGTCGCCACCGGCAGCTACACGAAAGACGGCAAACCCGTGATGGCGCACAGCAACTGGGTGCCCTACATGACCGGCGCACGCTGGCGCATGGTGTTCGACATCGCTCCGGCGAAGGGGCACCGTCTCATCCAGGACGGTTATCCCGGAGTCATCATCTCCGACGACGACTTCGGCATCAACGACGCCGGCTTCATGGTCACCGAGACCACAATCACGCAATTTGTCGGCTTCGATCCCAAAGGCAAGCCGGAATTCTCACGCGCGCGCAAGGCGCTGCAATACGCTGCGACCATCGATGACTACGTGCGCATCATGCTCGACGGCAACAACGGCGGCTACGCCAACGATTGGCTCCTCGCCGATTCCACCGGCGAGGTCGCACGCTTCGAACTCGGCCTGAAACACCACAAAGTGTGGCGCACGAAGGACGGCTATTTCGAGGGCTCGAACTTCGCCAGCGACCCCGACCTCATCCGCGACGAGACCGACCACTTCGACGCCAACGACCTGTCCAGCTCCATGAACGCGCGGCGCGCGCGCTGGAACGAATTGCTGCCCGCGAGTCGCGGCAAGATCGACATCGCTTTGGCGAAGAAAATGCTCGGTGACCATTACGATACCTTCGCCAAGAAAGAAGAAGCGAACGAGCGTACGCTTTGCGGCCACACGGACAATGCGCGTCGCGGCATTCCGCAGTGGGACTACCCGCCGTACTCTCCTGAGGGCGCCACCAACGCGCAGGGCGCCGATGCCGCGATGGCGAAGTCCATGACGCTCGCCATCATCATCGGTCATCCGTGCGGCCAGGATTTTCTCGCGGCACCGCACCTGGCCGCGCATCCGGAACTTAAATGGATGACCAAGCTCACCGATATGAAGGCGCATCCCTGGACCGACTTCACCGTTGGCCAGCGCGGGGCGAAGTGACTAGAAGGGTCGAAGTGCGTTGAAGGGGCGCGGCTTTAGCCGCGCCGTATCAGGATAAGAACATGAGCGGCTTTAGCCGCTGAGGGACGCTCTTGGGATTCTCCACTTTGCTCGTCACGCACGATTCCGGCACCGCTACCGTCACGCTGAACCGTCCTGACAAGCGCAACGCCATCAGCTTCGAACTCGTTGCCGAACTCGTCCGCGCGCTCGACGATATCGAGAAGACGAACGCGCACGTCGTCATCCTCACCGGCGCGGGAAAAGCATTTTGCGCCGGCATGGACCTCGATGACCTGAAAGGCCTCATCGGCCGCACGCACGAGCAGAACGTAGCCGACTCGGCGACAATGGCGCGCCTCTTCCGTCGCCTCTATGATTTCCCGCTGCCGACCATCGCCGCCGTGAACGGCGCTGCGATCGCAGGCGGCACCGGTATCGCAACCATGTGCGACTTCACGCTTGCCGTGCCGGAGGCGAAGTTCGGCTACACGGAAGTGCGCATCGGCTTCGTGCCGGCAATCGTTTCTTCTTTCTTAGTGCTGCAAGTCGGCCACAAGGTCGCGCGTGACCTGCTCCTCACCGGCCGCCTCTTCGACGCCGCGGAAGCGCATCGTTATGGCCTGGTGAACGAAGTCGTCGCCGCCGATCGACTCCTCCCTCGTGCCCGCGAGCTCGCACAACAGATCATGGAGGGCTCGCCATCTTCCGTACGTGCCACCAAGCGGCTCATCAACGGCTTCATCCGCGAAGCCCTCGACCGCCAGGTCACCGAAGCGATCGAAGACAACGCCCGCATCCGCACCACCGCCGACTTCCGCGAAGGCATCTCGTCGTTCCTCGAGAAGCGCAAGCCCAAGTGGACAGGGAAATGATCGAATGATCAACGAGACGCGCGTCCGTGTGCGCTACGTCGAGACCGACCAGATGGGCATCGCCTATCACTCGAACTTCCTCGTCTGGTTCGAGGTCGGCCGCGTCGAACTGCTCCGCCAGCTCGGCTTCGCTTACAAGGACATGGAAGCGCAAGATGGCTGCTTCATCGCCGTCGTCGACGCGCGCTGCCGCTACAAATCGCCCGCGCGTTACGATGATGAGCTCACTGTGCGCACACGGCTGAAGAACGTGCGCGGCTCGCTTATCCATTTTCATTACGAGGTTGAGCGCGTTGCCGATCGCGCACTGCTCGCCGAGGGCGAGACCACGCACATCGTTACGGATTCCAAGTTGCAAAAGCGCTCGTTGCCGGAAAAGTATTCGGCCGTTTTTGCTGCGGCTCTACGCGACGAAGTCACGCCGCCCAACAGCGATTGATTTATTCTTCTTCGTGCCTTAGTGCCTTCGTGGTGGATTTGCGATGCAAGCTCTCCACATCACCGGCAACGACCTCATGCTCGACGAGCTGCGCGCTGTCGTCTTCGCGCGCCAGCCTGTCTTGCTCGAATCCGAAGCACGTGAGCGTGTCGAACGTGCGCGTGCCGTCGTCGAATCGCATCTCGACGATGAGCGCCCGTCCTATGCCATCACCACCGGTGTCGGCAAGCTGAGCGACGTGCGCATCGCGCACGAACAGATCGGCGAATTGCAGGTGAATCTGGTGCGCTCGCACGCCGTCGGCGTCGGCGAACCGCTCAGCGAGCATGAGACGCGCGCCATGATGCTGCTGCGCGCCAACTCGCTCGCCAAGGGCTACAGCGGCGTCCGCCCGGAAGTCATCGACACGCTCTGCGAGATGCTCAACCGCGGCGTGCATCCCGTTATTCCGTCGCAAGGCAGCGTCGGCGCGTCGGGTGATCTCGCGCCGCTCGCGCACCTCGCACTCGTCCTCATCGGTGAGGGCGAAGCGCTCTACAACCCGCAGCAGCGTGCCGGCAGGGCGCGCCGCAAAGGTGAATCCGGCGAAGGTGGACGCATGGCGGGCGCCGACGCCCTCAAGCGCGCCCAGATCGCGCCGCTCGTGCTGGAAGCGAAGGAAGCGGTCTCCATCATCAACGGCACGCAGGCCATGCTCGCCGTCGGCACGCTCGCGCTGCTCGCCGCTGAAACGCTCGCCGACTCCGCCGACGTCATCGCCTCGCTCTCGCTCGACGCACTGCGCGGCACTGACGTTGCCTTCGACGCGCGCATCCACGGCGTCCGTCCGCATGCCGGCCAGCAACTGGTCGCCGATAATCTGCGCCGCCTGCTGCAAGGCAGCGGCATCCGCGAATCGCATCGCGACTGCAAGCGCGTGCAGGACGCGTACTCGCTGCGCTGCATCCCGCAAGTCCACGGCGCGGTGCGCGACACGCTCGAATTCTGCCGCCGCACCTTCGAGATCGAGATGAATTCCGCCGTCGACAACCCGCTGGTCTTCGTCGCGCCCAAGCGCGTCGGTGGTCCGCGCGGCAGCTTCGAGGCGGAGAGCGGCGACATCCTGAGCGGCGGCAACTTTCACGGCGAGCCCGTCGCCTTCGCGCTCGACTATCTCGCCATCGTGCTCAGCGCACTCGCCGGCATCAGCGAGCGCCGCATCGAGCGCTTGGTGAATCCCGCGCTCAATGAGGGCCTGCCCGCGTTTCTTGCTGCTGACGCCGGCCTCAACTCCGGACTCATGATGGCGCAGGTCACCGCCGCTGCACTCGTCAGCGAGAACAAGGTGCTCGCGCACCCTGCGAGCGTCGACTCCATCACGACTTCAGGCAATAAAGAAGACTACGTCTCGATGGGGATGACCGCCGCGCTCAAGCTGAAGCGCGTCCTCGCGAACACGACGAACGTCCTGGCGATCGAAGCGCTCGCCGCCGCGCAGGGAGTCGACTTCCTGAAGCCACTCGTGCCCAGCCCGCGCGGCCAGCGCGCCCACGCCGCCATCCGCGCCGCCTCACCGGCACTCGACCGCGACCGCGCCCTCGCCCCCGACTTCGCTCGGCTCTCGCAAGCCATCGCCAGCGGCGCGATCGCGGAGGCATTAGCTGACTGATTGGTAGAGACGCGACATGCCGCGTCTCAGCTATGGCAAGGCGCATTAGCTTTCGTAAGGGCACGGCTTTAGCCGTGCCGAAAACGCTGCCTTGAAAGGGCCGGGCTTCAGCCCGGCCGCCAGGTTGATCTAGAATCTGCGGCTTCAGCCGCTGAGGAATGGTTCTCAAACGACTAAGCGCTCGTGACACAGCCACGGCGTGACCCGTACCCTGAGTCCGCGCAGCTGACGATTAACGTTATCCCACCGTTTCAACGGTGGGGAGCCGTGATAAAACGATGCGAGTGCCGTAGGCACGGCACAGTCCCGATGCGCCAAGCCCTTCTTATCGCTTGCCTCCTAATCCAGCGGAATGTTTCGGGCGAGGATTGCTCCCTTCGCTCTGTACCGGTGAGCATTGTTGCCGAAGAGGATCGTGCCGCGATGGTGAGCTTGGCAGTCCAAGTCGGCGGTAAGCCGGCCACGGTTGTATCTCGTGAAACCATCGACAGCCCTCACCGGGTGCTCCTGGTACTGGACGCCAGTGGCAGCATGGCTGGCAGAGGCTCAGACACAAGGAAGATCACTGCGGAGTGGGCCGGAACGCTCCGGATTGCACGATCAATCGTCGAAGGATTGCCGGCACAGGATGAGGTGGCTTTGGTGGTGTTTTCGGATGACATCTCCAAGGAAGCCTCATTCGAGTTAAGGCGCCCGGATCTATTACAACAGCTCGCTGAATTGGAGTTTCATCCACCCCACGGACGCACCGCTTTGCTGGACGCGCTCGGACGGGCGACCCAACTTTTTGGTCAAGGACATCCGGGAGACACGATCATCGTTATATCTGACGGAGGCGACAATCGCAGCCGCAGCACGGCAGGAGTGATGGAGCGGAATCTATTGCTCCGGGGAATTCGCGTTTTTGCTCTCGCCTTTGACGACCAGGACCCTCGCACTCCGGAAGAGCGTGCGGGCGTTCCAATGTTGCAGGAACTCTCCACGGTTACGGGCGGCGATGCAATTGCCGTCTCGCGCTTGACTGAAGTGCCGCCTGCAGTTGTTCAACTGTTGACCACCATGGTTAGCAGGGTCGTGCTCGTTACAAATTCGCTCGTCGACACCGATTTCACAATGGACAGAGTTACGATTCAAGTTCGAGAAGGATAGCCAGCTTCATAAGAAGTATTACCGCATAGCATATCCTCACCGCTTGTCTCCTTGCTCGACGGCTGTTGCTCAATAATTTCTTTATCTACGCCCCCGCCGTCTGCACCGCCGACTTCCCTAATGTTTCCCCGATCGCCCTTATCTTCCCCGCCTCGTCGCTCGCTATGATCAGCTTGTTCACCACCGTCTTGCTGCTCTCTTCTTTCTCCTTCTTGCCCTTCACATCCTTGTAATCGAACTGCGTCACGGTCAGCGTCTGGAAGGCCTTGCACTTGTCGCATTCGTGGATATCGAGCCGCAGGTGCGGGTCGGGTTTCTGTGCAGCGCCGAGCTTTTCGAGTTGGCTGAAGTCGCGCGTCACGAAGATGCGCTGGAACGTATCGGGATCGGCTTGGCGGACACGCGCCACGCCGTCTTTCCCGCCGGCCCACTGCTCGCAGGTCTCACAGAAGGGGTCCTGCTGGATGAAGGCGTGCGTCGCGTACGCCGCGCAGCCCACGATGATCGCCGCCTCCGCGCCCCACAGCACCCATAGCCCGATCCCCGTCGGATGGATGCCGCGCAGCGTGAAGATGCCGACCTGGTTGATCTGCCGCATCACTTCCCACATGCCCGGTGGATACAGCAGCAGCGCGAAACTGGAGACGCTCTCGCCCACGCGCGCGATCACCGCGTGCAGCCACACCGCCCAACCGGCATACAGCGCAGCCAGTCCGGTGACGAAGCCCACCACGCCCGCCACCGGCGCGCTCCGCACTTTGCGCCAATGCAGTGCGAGTCCCGCACACAATCCGGCGAGCAATCCGAAACCGCCGGCGATGAGGCACGTGAACACGCCGACGATCGGCACATAAAGAATGGAGTACGCGTAGGGCCACGCCAGCGCCCAGCCGGCGACGGCGCCGAGGATCACGCTGAGCAGTACGCCTGTAACGGTGAACCTGCCCGAGTGCCGATAATTCTCGCCCACGTTCATTGCAGACCTCCGCGCGCCGGGGTGTGGCGCGGAGCGTACTGCGACGGCTGGAGGGAGTCAACGGCTCGCGTCAGGTCGCCGCTGGAACGAGAGTCGCGCTTCCGGCGTGAACGCTTCCACGCTGTTCCCGTATCCGCGCAGGAACTCACGTAGCTGCTTCGTCGTCGAGGTGAGCACGATCGCCTCGTTCTCCTCCTCCAACTGGCGGCCGGCGAGGCTGAAGCGCTCCTGCAGGATCTGCGATCTCGTCCACTCGTGGTTGAGCGGCGTCAGTGTCAGCCTCGTGGTGTCCACCTTCACCCGATAGAAGCTGTGCAGGGACATCTGGTGATGCATGCTCGTACGGTCGGCCGGCAGGACGTCGAGGAACCGGTTGTCGCCGATCTCGACCAGCCGTGCCTCGAACGTCGCGCTGTGTCCGGTATCCAGCAGGCAGCCGTCACCGTGTTTTTCGGGTGGCGCACTGTACTCCACGCGGTAGAACCTCTCTTCGGCGAACCGCGACACCCGCAACGTGCAACCCGCATCGGTTTGCACCCAATGACCCAGCAGCGCGCGATCGAACGTGATGTCGTCATCCGTCTCCGCCAGCGGATGCGCGCTGTACACCCAACAGCCCGGAAGCAGGACCAGCGCCGCCAGTGCGAACAACGCCCCTGAACGATGCTTCACGCCTGTACTCCCGCCAACCCCAAGTCTTTCGCCACCGTCTTCATCGCCTCGATGCAGAACGCGATGTGCTCTTCGAGTTCCGCGCCAAGTTCCTGCGCGCCCTTGGTGATGTCGTCACGGCTAACGCTACGGGCGAACGCCTTGTCCTTCATCTTCTTCCTTACGGACTTCGCCTCGACCTCCGCCAGCGACTTGTTCGGCTTCACCAGCGCCGAGGCGGTGATGAACCCCGCCAGTTCGTCGCAGGCGAACAGCGCATGCTCCATCGGCGTCTGCCGTGCCACGCCCGAGTACTCCGCGTGCGACAGGATCGCGCGCCGCATCTCCTGCGGCCAGCCGCGCTCTTCCAGGATCTTGTTGCCGACGAACGGATGCTCCTGCGCCGTCGGATACTTCTCGTAATCGAAGTCGTGCAGCAGGCCCGTCAGCCCCCAGGTCTCCTCGTCGCCACCGAGCTTCCGCGCATACGCTCGCATGCACGCCTCGACGGCGAGAGCGTGCTTCCGCAGGCTCTCCGACTGCGTGTACTCGGTCAGCAAATGCCAAGCGGCAGAGCGGTCGTGCATGAATTCATATTTAAACGCTGCGGGTGATTGGCGCAACGAGATTGAGTCATTGAGTCATCGGGTCATCGAGCCATTGAGACCCGTCGAGCCTCCGCTTTTCAATGGCCCGATGACTCAATGGCCCGATGACTCAATCGCCGGTGAATCAAGACAGTAAACAACTCCAGCCGCTCGGCGCTTCTCCGGGATTTCGCCGGTTATCTTCGGGTTTTATCCGCGCAATCTGCCTTTTCCACAGAAAATCTTATTGACACTGTAGGTAACTTGCCGCAAATTGTCGGTGTCGCATCCGTGGTGCAAGTCGTTGAACCAGATGCGGCACCTTGACCACTTTGGCTCGGCCGCCAAGGAGTCGAGCGCTGTCGGGCCCTGATGCCTGCTCTGGCATCTTCCACAACCTGATGGCCACGACTCTCGCACCCGTCGATTCACGGGAAGTGGTGAGATGCGACCGTTGTCACCTCGTGCAGTTCTTAACCAACAACCACTTCTGCCGCCGCTGCCACACGTCCCTGGATCCGGAGGAACCGGAGCCCATCGTCGCCACGCCTGCGCCTGAACCGGCGCGCTCCAACGGCAACGGCTATCCGCACCTGGAGATCGCCGCCGCCATCCGCAACCTGCGCCTGCGCAGCGGACTCAGCCAGCGCCAGCTCGCGCTCAGGATGAGCGTGCCGCGCACCTACGTCTCCAAGATCGAGAATGACAAGGCCACGCCGACGCTCTCGTCCCTCGAGCGCCTGGCGAGGGCGCTGGAAGTCGAGATCGCCGAGCTGCTCCGTGGTTCCAGCCGCTCGCGCGAAGACGAGATCCGCGAACTCGTCGCCGACGACTTCATCGCCCAGATCGTGCCCTATGTCAGCAAGCTGAACGGCCTGCAATGGTCCAGCGTGCTCGGCCAGGTGCGCGAACTGACCATCCGCCCGCGCCGCATGGCGTGATCGAAGGCAAAGGGTAAAAGGCAAAAGGAAAAACCCAGGGCCGCAACGCTCTGGGTCTTCTTTTGCCTCTTTCCTTCTGCCTTTTGCCCTGCCTTATCCCAGTCCCGGTATCAACTTGGCGATGTCGTTGTAGATCACGATAACCGCGAACAGCACCAGAAAAACGAACGCCGCCTGGTAGAGCCGCTCCTTCACCTGGATGCTGATGTCACGACGTATCAGGCCTTCCAGCAGCAGGAACATGATGATGCCGCCGTCGAGGATGGGGATGGGCAACAGGTTCATCAGGCCAAGTTGCAGGCTTATGGTCGAAGTCAGCATGAGCAGCGTGATCCAGCCCGGCTGCCGCGCCGCTTCACCGGCTGCCTTGGCGATGCCGATAGGTCCGGACATCTGCTTCATCGAGACCTTGCGCTGCACCAGCTTCTGCAGCAGATCGAAGACGAAAAGCGACATCCGCCGGTTCCATTCGACCGATTTCACCAGCGCCGTGGCGAAGGGCAGTTGCGTCACGCGAATGGGATTGCTCTGCACCCCGATCCGCCACGCCATATCGCCCTCAATCTCTTTTTCGATCGCCGCAATGGGAAGCGTCAGCATCTGGCCGTTACGCCGTATCTGGAACTCGGCCGTCTGGCCCTTCAATCCCTGCAGATGCTGCGACAGGTCAGGCACGGAATACAGTGCCGTGCCGTTGATCGAAACGATCTCGTCGCCCAACTTGATGCCGGCCTTCTCTGCCGGCATGGAAGGCTCGATCTGCGTCACTTCCAGTCGCTGCGCCGGCACCAGGCCCGCTTCTCCTATTTCGTCGCGGCCTACCGTGATGGGCACAAGCTTCGCGTTGAAGAACTCCGTCCCGCGCTGCACCGCGAGGCTCAGCGGCTGGCCGGGACTCATCGCGATCTTCAACTCCGCGTCGCGCCACGAGGGATTCTGCGTATTCTCGATGCGCACCAGCCGGTCGCCCGCCTGTAAACCCGCCTTCGCCGCCGGCGAATCGGGCGCTACCCAGCCCACCGTGACCGGGTTCTCCAGCAGCACCGGATACTCGTAGTGCGCCATGAAGACACCGGTCAGGATCGCCACCGCCAGCAGCAGGTTCATCGCCGGTCCGGCGAACGCGATCACGAACCGATGCCAGCGCGGATGCGACAGGAACTCGCGCGGGTCGCCCGTGCGCTGCTCCATGAAGTTCTCGCCCGCCATCTTCACGTAGCCGCCGAGCGGCAGCACCGAGATGCGGTAGTCGGTCTCGCCGCGCCGGAAACCGATCAGCCGCGTGCCGAAACCGATCGAGAAAACGTCCACACGCACGCCAAAGAACTTGGCGGCAGCATAGTGGCCGAACTCGTGGATCAGGATCATCACCCCGAGTACGATTGCCACCCAATAAACGCTATGCAGGAATTCGCCCATCTAGAAGGTCCAGAAGATACAGATTAACCCAATTTGCGGCCAGTCAGCACCGGTTGTTGTGCGATTCTCTGCACCTGTTCCTGTGCAACCGCCCGCGCCGCCACGTCCGCGTCCAATACCTCTCTTATAGATTCAGGCAGCCGCGCTGCCGTTTCATCCAAAGTGCGATGTACCACCAGTGCGATGTCGTTGAAGCCGATCTTGCCGTCGAGGAAAGCCGCCACGGCGACCTCGTCGGCTGCGTTCAGGGCCACGGTTTTCGCGCCGCCGGCCTCCGCCGCTTCGTAGGCCAGCCGCAGGCAGGGGAACTTGTCGAGGTCGGGAGTCGTAAAGTCCAGTCGCTTCAGGTCGGCGAGGCTGTACTTCATGTCCGATTTGATCCGCTCCGGCCACGTCAGCGCGTACAGGATCGGTAGCCGCATGTCCGTGACCGAAAGCTGCGCCAGGATGCTGCCATCGCGGAACTCCACCAGCGAGTGGATGCTCGACTGCGGATGCACCAGCACGCTCACGCGCGCGGGTGGCATGTCGAACAGACGGCACGCCTCGATGACCTCGAAACCCTTGTTCATCAGGGTGGCCGAATCGATGGTGATGCGCTTGCCCATCTTCCACGTCGGGTGGTTCAGCGCCTGTTCCACCGTGATGTTCGCAAACTCGGCTTTAGGGGTACTGAGAAACGGCCCGCCGGAAGCCGTCAGCCACACGCGCTCGACCTCTTCGAGTTTGCCGCCGCGCATGCACTGATGGACCGCGTTGTGCTCGGAATCGATAGGTAGCAGCGGCTTCCCCTGGCGACGCGCTTCCGCCGTGATCAGTTCGCCGGCGGCGACGAGGCATTCTTTGTTCGCGAGTCCGACTGATTTGCCCGCGCGCACCGCTTCGTAGGTCGCTTCCAGGCCGGCGACACCGACGATCGCACTGACCACGAAGTCCACTTCCGGATGCGTCGCTACTCGTACTGTTCCAGAGCTGCCGCTCACGACTTCGGTGTCGAGACCCGCAGCCCGCAGTTCGCTGCGCAGCTTGCCGGCTGCTTCTTCGCTCGCCAGTGACACGACACGGGGCTTCCAGCGCAGCGCCTGTTCGCGTGCAGCGTCGACGTTCGCCCCTGCCGCGAGCGTCGCCACGCGGAAGCGTTCGGGATACTGCTCCACGATGCGCAGCGTGCTCGTGCCGATCGATCCGGTCGAACCGAGGATGGCGATGGACTTCATCTTTTCTTGGTTGTCATTCCGAGTCCGCCGCGGCGGACTCGAAATCTGCTTTGCCCATTTCTTCTACGCCGCCTTGAAAGGGCGCGGCTTCAGCCACGCCGCTCCAATGCTCTTCCTTATGTTGGGGCTTTAGCCCCGGCAGCGCTAGATGTTCACGAAAAATGCATAGTACCAAAGCACGGGCGCGGCGAATAACAGTGCGTCGATGCGATCGAGCATGCCACCGTGGCCGGGCAGCAGCGTGCCAGAATCCTTCACGCCGGCGCTGCGCTTCATCATCGATTCGGCCAGGTCGCCGGTCTGCGCCGCGACGTTGAGAACGGCCGCGAGCACGGCGCCTTGCCACCACGCGGGCGCGACCAGGCTGCCGCGCGTCAGCGCCTTGATGTTCGCCAACCATCCGGTGACTTGCGGTTGATATTGGAACATCAGCGCACCGAAGACCACGCTTGCGATCAACGACGCCGCTGTGCCTTCCCACGTCTTACCGGGCGAGACGCGCGGCGCGAGCTTGTGGCGCCCGATGGCGCGGCCGGTGTAATACGCGAACGTGTCACCGGTCCAAACAACGACGAACAAGTAAAGGATCCACCATGGCCCGAAGCGCAGGTCGCGCAGCAGCACGAGCGACCCGAGCGTCAGCGCGCTGTACGGCACTGCGAACGTCGTCACCGCGACGTCAGCCAGCGCGCCGCGGAAGTCGTCGCGTCGCATCGCCGCTGCCAGCGCGGCGAAGCAGCAGAGCAACAGCAGCGCCAACCCCAGCAGCGGACTCAGCGGCACGGCCAGCGTCCGCTCCCCGAACACCGCGAGGTCAGCCTTGTTGTTCGACGTCAGCGGATACGCGATGAACAGCAACGCAATAAAACAGAAGCCGACGTTACGTAGCGGCGCGAGTCCCGCGGCCGCCGCGATGCCGAACAATTCCGCCGCCGCGAGCAGCGCCACGACGCCAACGAAGACAGAAAAGATCCAGAGCGGCAGCCAGAAAACACCCGCCAGGACGGCGGGGATCAGAACGGCGGCAGTGAGGATGCGCTTCAATCGTGGGTGGAGCAGGCCTTCAGGCCTGCATTGTCAGCCCTTCTTAAGAAGATGTCATCCTGAGCGAGCCGCAGTCCCGCAACCCGGGACGAGGCGAGTCGAACCCCCGGGGTCCCCGGCAAGCCCGGTCTTGGCTTGCTGGGGCTGTGATCCCTATTGCACCCCAGACTATTGATTCAGCGTCTGCGGCTCAATTCCTCCGTACCGTCGCTCTCTCTTCTGATACTCGGCCACCGCCTCGAGCAGATCAGCCCCGCGGAAGTCGGGCCACAGCGTCTCGGTGACGTAGATCTCGGCGTACGCGGCCTGCCACAGCAGGAAATTGCTGAGCCGCATCTCGCCCGACGTGCGCACCACCAGGTCAAGCTCCGGCAGCCGATGCGTATAAAGATGTTCGTGCACCGCCGCCTCATCGATGCGCAGGTGCGCCACGCCGCCATTCGACGCGGCTTTCTTCACGATGGCGTTGAACGCATCCACCAGTTCCGAGCGTGAACCATAATTCAGCGCCAGCGTGAGCACCATGCCCGAATTCCGCGCCGTCTGCTCCTCGGCCCACGCCAGCCGCTCTTGCACGTTCTCTGGCAGTTCATGCAGCCGCCCGATGTACTGCAACCGTATGTTGTTGCGGTTCAGCGTGGGAACTTCTTCCTTCAGGTACTTGCGCAGCAACCGCATCAGGAAGCTCACCTCCATTTGCGGGCGCCGCTTCCAGTTCTCTGCCGAAAACGCATAGAGCGTGAGCGCCGGAATATGAGCGCGTGCGGCGGTCTCGCACACCGCGCGCACCGCGTCTACGCCGGCCTTGTGCCCGGCAACGCGCGGCAGGTGCCGCCGCCGCGCCCAACGACCGTTGCCGTCCATGATGACCGCGATGTGTCGCGGCAACTGCTCGGGATCGAGTTTTTGCCAGATGGCCGCCTCGTGGCGGTTGAATCCGGCGGGAGTCTCGGTGTGACGGGACAAACCTGATGCCTCGGATGGCGGCTTTGCGCCGTAAAGCCAGCATCAGAATAGAGCTTCGGCTCGGCGGGCGCAAGGAACTGTGCGGATGCCGTGATTCTCAGTTCCTGGGTGCCCCACACGAGCCGGTTTTGCTCGTGTGGGAGTTTTTGCCCTCACGGACGTCCCCTCCGCGTGTGATTGACCAAGTGGCACAGGCATTCCCACCTTGACAACTTCGCCTGCTTTGTGTTCTATAAAGAAACCTACTGCGATAGACAATAACTATAAGATATTTTCATCGCAATGCTCTTTGAAATCAAGACTTTGCCTCTAAGTCCCCTGGACTCAAGACTTTGCAGTGCCATCCCGGGGGTACTTTTCACCCTAAGTCTTTGAATCTAGAGACCTGACATATCGAGGGGGTGGGGAGGGGGTATACCCGGACGCAAAAATGCCCGGCCTCGATGTTACCGAGGCCGGGCGGGCGGAGGGTAGTGCGCTACTGCTCTTTGTCCTGGTCTAGGTCGCCGTGCTGGCGCTCGCGCGGCGCCATTGCGGGGGCGGGCATCATCGGGTGCGGCTCGTGCAGCTTCTTCCACTGCTCGGCGTTGAGCACGCGCCGGATGCCGAGCATCATGGAGGCGTTCGATTTCTCCAGTGCGGCGCGCGCCGTCGCGACCTTATCGATCTGCGCCAGCACGGCCTGCTCGTTCGGCTGGTCGCTTTCGATGAGCGGCTCGAGCGTCGCTTCCTGCTTCTCCAGGTTGGCATGCAGGTCGATGAGCTGCATGCGGTGGTCCTGGAAGATCTTCTCGATCTGTCCGGCCTGCTGCTCGGTCAGGCCGATGCGCTGCGCGGCATCGCCCTTCCACCACTTGCCGGGAGGCATGTGCGGCCCGCCGGGGCCGCCATCGGGACCGTGGCGCAGCCTCATTTCATCGACATGTTGCGGACCGTGGTCCATGCCGCCCGGCCCGGGCATGCGTTGCATGTCGCCCCCGGGCATGCGGTGCATGTCGCCGCCGGGCATCCCTGGACCCATGCCCGGAGCGCCGCCCGGAGGGGGGCCTGCTTGGCGCGGCGCCTGCGCGAGCGCGACCGCGCTGATCATTAAGGTTGCGATTACGAGTTTTGCGTTAGTCATTCCTTTCTCCCCTGGAATCTCGATTCGTGACCTGGGCCGTTAACTGCTCCGCGATCGGCTGGACGGCGCTGAGCGCCGCCGGCACGCTGCGGGAAACATCGGATTGGATCTCGAGCAGCAGAGCTTCGTCCGCCGCATCGCTCGACGCAGCGGTTTGCGGGACCGGCGTGCGGATGAGCAGCGAGCTGGCAAGCAGCGCCATTGCGGCAACTCCGGCAAGCGCCCACTGGAAGCCGACGCGCGGCACACGGCCGTCGCGCACGCGCTGCGAGATCGCGGCGCGCTGCCGCGCCCAGAACCATTCATCGCGCTCCGCTTCCTGGCGCGCTGCAGCGCCGAAGCCGCTGAGCATGGTGCGCGTGCTTTCCAGTTCAGCGCGGCAGACAGCGCACTGCGCGAGGTGTTCGGCCATGCCGTTCAGTGGACCGAAAGCCACGCAGCTGGCGAGTTCGTCGTTGTTCAGGTGCTTCACCGTGTCCGTCATTGGTTCACCTTCAGTCTTACCGCCGCGACCGCGCGGAACAGATGCGCCTTCACCGTGCCCACGCGCAGCGACGTCGCCACCGCGATCTCTTCCAGGCTCATGTCCTCGACGAAGCGCAGCACGAATACCGTGCGCTGCTGCTGCGGCAAGGTTTGCGCCGCGCTCCAGACAGCTGCGAGCTGCTCGCGCGCCACCAGGTCGCGCTCCGGCGACGGCCGCCAATCGGCTTGCGCCGCCGTTGCTGCATCGGCTTCTTCCGTGCCCGCGACCAGCCTGCGCCAGAAGCTGACGCGCCGCGAGCGCATGTGGTCGCGCGCCAGGTTCACCGCGATGCGCACCAGCCATGTAGCGACGCTCGCATCGCCGCGAAAGTCGCGGAGCCCGTTGTACGCGCGCAGGAAGCATTCCTGCGTCAGCGTCTCGGCCGCGTCCGGGTCGCGCAGGATGGCGAGCAGCACGCGATACACACGCCGCTGGTGCTCGACGACCAAATCGTTGAAGTCGACGGTCGAGACGGATTGCGTCGCGAAGGCCGGACTGGCCATGGAAACGGCTGCGCTCAACGTTCGCTCCCGCACGCGGTTAGGTTACTCGTCGGCATGCTGCTTTAGAACGCCGCATCGCTCACAAGATGCGCTGTGAGAATGGACGGATCGCCCGCGTCCGGGTTTACACGCAGAAACGCCCGTCCCGAACCTTCGGGACGGGCGGGCTGAGTTACGTTGAGCTAACGACGCGAGCCGGCGAACGGTGGCGTCACGTTGAGCCGCGTGCCGCCGACACCCAGGCTGCGCGCCACGCTCTGCGCCGCGATGGCGCCGGTCGTGGCCGCCGTGCTACCGGTTCCGGACGTCGAGCCGGTGCCGCCGGTTCCCTGCGTACAGGTCCCGCTTCCGGTCGTTGTGCCGGTGGTCGTGCCCGAGGTTGTGCCGCTGCCGGACGTGTTGCGGGCCGGATGGCTGCCGCCCCGCTGCGCGAACGCTGTGGTACCGCTGAGTAATGCGATCGCGGTGAAGCCCACCAGAGGCCAGTTTCGTTGCATGTGTTTCTCCTTGATAGAGCAGGATGGCGCACCGCCCGAGCCCCTGGTCTCGTGGCGATGCGCTCTGGCAGC
>CAYWSH010000014.1:0-23158 GCA_964460655.1 uncultured Terriglobales bacterium
CGCGCTTCCATGGCATGGAAGAGGTCGTCGGTTCGATCCCGACCAGGTCCACCAATTTCAATCACTTACGCTGACCGCTTCCGTGGCGTGGAAGAGACCGTGATCTCAGATCCAATCCTCTCAACAACTTAGTAAATCGACTTTGAGGATTTGGAAGAGGTCATTTTTCAATCCCAAAAAAGCTGCTGGTATCTCAGCAATTTGACGATGCGCTTTTGCGCATTGGCCGGAAGATTGGCCGGAAACTTTATAAAGGTGGCCGCGTCCGCAACGCAGAAAGGCTACTGACAGAATCTGTCACTAGCACGACCCATGATGACCTCTGGTTGCACACAACCAAGAGGAGGAACAGGATGGTTACTACTAACGGAGCACCACTAGCAATCGCTCGCGCGTATTTCGAGGCAATGGCGAGCAAGGATGTTGAGAAACTCATGAGTCTTGTCACGGAGGATATCGTTTGCAATTCACCCGTCGGCCGCCTGGCTGGCGCTCCGGCATTCCGGGGGTTCCAAGAAGGGTTCGCCCGAATGATTAACAAACTGACGCTCGTTGCAGCGTTTGGCGATGACAGTCAGGGGGTCATCATCTACGACTCGGACACCCTCCCGGTCAAGAGCGCCATCGTCGCGGAATACCTCATCGTCAGGAACGGCAAGATCGTGTCCACCAGAGTGATCTACGACGGGACACCGTTCGCGGAGTACCTAGCGAAGCAGGGAAGGCACTAGCGCCCGATCTACCTGGATTAATAGGCGCGCCATAGTCCTGGTTGCGGGACCGCGTGGCTCATCCGCCTATTAGCCGCAACTACCTTCAAAAGTAAGCTGAGTATTGGTTGCCAAAACAATACTGACAGAATTTGGCAGCATGATGCCATAGACTGATCCTAGTGATGCACGCCGTAAAGGAAAGGCCATAACCCATGAAACGAATTGAGTATCAACGCTACGGGGGCCCAGAGCTCATGCGGCTGACGGACTTCACGTTGGCCAAGCCCGGCCCGAACCAGATTGCGGTACAGGTCAGGGCTGCCTCCATCAATCCCTTCGACTGGAAAATACGCCGCGGCTACCTGAAGATGATGACCGGCCGCAAGTTTCCGCGCGCCATGGGCATGGACTTCGCGGGCACCGTGCTCTCAACCGGTGCAGGGGTCGCCCGCGTGAAGCCGGGCGACGAAGTCTTCGGGCTGGCGCGCCTGAAGGAAAGCGGCTCCTTCGCCGAGGCCCTCGTCACGAATCAGGACTTCGTGGCTAGGAAACCATCGGAGGTGTCTTTCGAAGCAGCAGCCTGCCTACCGACCGGCGCGATTACCGCTTGGATCGGATTGGTCGACAAAGCCGGGGTACGGCGCGGGCAGGGCGTGTTCATCAACGGGTGTACGGGTACGGTGGGACAGGCTGCGGTACAGATCGCGACCATGTTGGGCGCGCAGGTAACGGGCAGCTGCAGCGGTGCCATGCAGTCGCTCGCCAAAGAGATGGGTGTGACCCGGGTTCTCGACTACCGGACTATGGACCTCACGCAACTCGAGAGGAGCTTCGATGTGGTCTTGGATACGTCGGGTTCACTGTCGCTCAGTGCGGGGATGAAGCTACTCAAGCGGGGAGGCGTGCTGCTGGACATCTTCCCTTCACCTGCGAAGTTCCTGCGGTCCTTCTTCGACAAGAGGCTCAAGGTGGTCATTTGCGCGGCGACGCCTCACATATTGGAGGAGATTGGCAAGGCGGCCCATGCCGGCAAGCTCAGCATCGCGGTGGGTAAGACCGTCCGGCTTGACGAAGCCATCGGTTTGATCACTGCGCTGGAAGACGGCGCCAAGATCGGCGGCAAGGGCCTCATCACGATGAAGTCCTAGTCCGCAACCGTGTGGCAATCGACGTTTTCATTCTGTGAAACATCGTCGAAAGGACTGCCAGTATTTGGCAGTATGCTAATGACGTTGTCTTGCAACTGTTTGGGTGAGCTGCCGTGTCTCGTGCGAAACGCCTACTGGAACTGATGCAAGCCTTGCGCAGGCGCAAGTATCCCGTCAGCGGCGCGACGCTGGCGCAGGAGCTGCGCATTAGCACGCGCACGCTCTACCGCGACATCGGGACCCTGCAGGAGCAAGGCGCGCATATCGACGGAGAACCCGGGGTGGGCTACGTCCTGCGTCCAGGGTTCATGCTGCCGCCGTTGATGTTTTCCGAGGAAGAGATCGAGGCGATCGTGGTGGGCTCGCGCTGGGTCGCCGGGCGCACGGACGAGACGCTTGCCGAGGCGGCGCGCAATGCGGTGGCCAAGATTGCTGCCGTGCTGCCGGATGACCTGCGGCGGGAGCTATCCAGTTCAACCTTGCTCGTTCCTCCAGGGGAGGGCATTGCGCCGGGCAGCAAGGAAGTGGCGCAAATCCGTTTAGCCATCCGTCGGGGGCACAAGCTTGAGATTAGGTACCGGGACCTCAAAGGCCGGAACTCCACGCGGACAGTCTGGCCGTTCGCACTGGCATTTTTCGACAAAGTGCGCATGCTGGCAGCTTGGTGCGAGTTCCGGGAGGACTACCGGCATTTCCGCACGGATCGCATTCACTCCTTGACTACGCTCAGGGAGCGCTATCCTCGCAGCAGGAACTCCCTGCTGAGAGAATGGCAGCAGACGCATGCAATCAGATTGGACGACTAAACTCTTTTCCATTTGGATCGCAGCGCAGAACCCCCGCCCATGCAGCCCCGATGGTTTAATGGTTTGTGTTTGGCCGGAAGTTTGGCCGGAAACAGCGCCGAATACGCCCGTTCTTGACCAATCCTCCGGTTGCTAACCACTTGAGAACAAATCTCCGGCGGCTTTCCGACTTGCATGGCATGGAAGAGGTCGTCGGTTCGATCCCGACCAGGTCCACCAAATCAGTTCTCAGTTCCCAGTTCCCAGTTCTCGGGAATACGATCAAGCCCGGAGGAGTTCGATGTGCGCGCGGTGGCCCTTCGAGGCCGCCAGCTTCGCGTCGCACGTGACCAGCGGCGCGTCCAGTGCCTCGGCCAGGGCGACGTAGGCTGCGTCGTAGGCCGAGAGTCGATCGCGCAGGTACCAGATTCGCGGCAACAGAGCATCGTGATCGTGACGCTCGAGTGCAACATCGAGATACTGATGAAGCGCCTCGTGGGCGTGGACCACATCGACGCGCCAACTGGCCACTGCCCGTCGCAACGCGTGCGCGACTTCGACATCAATGAGGTGCGGAGCATGGAGGTCCTGCGCAGTATCCGCAATAAGCCCGCGGACGCGGGCTCCGCTGGGCGAATGCAATAGCGCCTCGACCATGGCGGAGGCATCAACGACGATCAACGCGCTTTCCTGCCTTCGCGGATGATCTCTGCCGCCGAGACCGGCAACTTGACGGGCGTCAAGCGCGCCAAGCGCTCGCGCATCTCGTCTAGAGACGGCCGCGCGGTGATCTTTTGAAGTTCGCGCAACAAGTAGTCGGATAGCGACATGCCCGCAGCGGCGGCACGGATCTTGAGCGTGCGGTGGATAGGATCAGGGACATTGCGGACCTGGATCATTTTTGGCATGCTCATAGCATGTTTGCATGTGAATCACATGTCAACATGTTTCGCGCATGCACTCATTCGCAAGAATCATTTAAGGCACGAGGACTTGCATCCTCGTGCCTTCTTTTCGGTCGCTGCGCTGTCTTACCTTGCTCGCCCCGAGCCGACCGGCGTCGCGCTGAACGGGCCGAAGTCGTCACCTAGAGCGATGGCCGAGACCGGTGCGGACGCCGCCACCGTCACCGAGCCGACGAAGTTGCCGTTCGGCAGGACCGCTTGGAACGTTGAGAGCGAGCCGAGTCCGAGCGCGGTCTGGCCATTGGGCGGCAACGTGAGGCCGTAGGTCGCCAGCACGGTGCCGTTCTGGTCGAGCAACTTGAGCGTTACGTTGGTCGAGCTGTTGTTCGGGTTTGCGATCGCCAGTCCGACGGTGCGGGGTGCGGCGTGACCGTTCGCGGGCTCGAATTCCACCGGCAACGTGAAGTCGGTGAGTGGCGGGGAGTCGTTGAAACCCACGCTGTTCGTGACCTCGGTCGTGCCGGCCGGAATGTATTCGAAGAAGACGTTGGCGAGCAGCGGCGATTGCGCGCCGATCGCCGCCCACTTCGTCGTCATCGGGCCGAAGCGCGCGGATTCCGGCGAGGCAATGCGTACGGTCGCGCCCGCAGCCATCACGTACGGCGTGCTGCTCACAACGTTCCCTGCCTGGTCTAGGAAGTTGACCGTGACGCTGTTCGCCGACGTGCTGGTATTCACGAGCGTGAGTTTCGAGGTGAAGCCGCCACCCGAGACGAAATGCGGGATGGTGTAGTTGACCAGCGCACCCGGCGATGCATTGGCGATGACGCTGAACTGCGCAACGTTCGACGTACTGCCATCGGAGTTCAGGATCGTGACGCCGGCGGAGCCCGTAGCGGCGAAGTCGGCGCCGGTGATCGTGACGGAAAGCGTGGTGCTGTTCATGAAGCTGGTGGCGCGCGGCGAACCGTTCCACAGCGCGACCGAGCCGCCACCGAAGTTCGCGCCGCTCACCGTGACCGTCGCGCCCTGCGCGCCGGCCAGCGCGGCGTTCGGCGAGAGCGCCGCGATCACCGGCGCAGGAGCGCTGCCGGAGTTGCTGCTGCGCATGAGCCAGCCCGTGATGGTGGTGCGTCCCTGCGTTTCGTTCGGGCTCGGCGCCACCAAGCCCGAGGGTGTGAACGAGACGGTAAGAGGGACATCGCCGAAGCCTGAAGGATTCGCGATGAGCAGGCCAATGGCCGGCGTAGAGCCGCTGGCGCCGGTGTCAGGCGCGGCGGCGGTCGTGATGGTCAAGCTGGAGAGCGAAGGACCGTTGGCGGCAACGTCATACGTGGCGACGCAGTTCGCCGGGCCGTTACAAGTCCCGCCGGAGCGCAAGTTCAGGATGACGCCGGCAGCGCCGGCGGCCACGGACGTTGAGATGGTCTGCGGGAAGGTGAGGCTCACGCCCCAAGGCAGCGCGGTGCCAACATCGAAAGTAAAGCTGGCGGGCGTGGTGGCGACGTCGCCATAAACGCCGCTGACGTTCGCGCCGCCGGGGCGGAAGGCGGTCCCGAAATTCTCCGAGAACGTCATGATGGCCGGAACATCGAGCGTGCCGCCGGAACTTTGGCGACCCGAGCCGGCTTGCGTGACTCCCGAGCCGGGCGCGATGGAATTCTGCCCGACGCCGACAACCACGTTTGCTGTCGCCGGCATGCCGCTGGTCGCCGCGACGGTGGCCGTGACGTTCGCACCGGCAGCGACAAAGCGCGCGTCAACGCGGATGTTCTTCACCCGGACAGCTGAGCCCGCGGGATTTGCCGTGATGCCGCCCACCGCCGCCGCGGCGGTCCCGGCCTGCTGCACGGAGATGGTGATGACCGTCTGCGGTTGGCCACCGGGCGAAAGGCCGGCATTCGATGTCGCCTGGATCGCCAGGCCCGCGGAACCGGCGCTGTCGTACACGTCGAAGTACGCGGGCGTGGCCGAGGCGATGCTGAGGGGGCGCGTCAGGCTGGCGTTGTACGTCAAGCGGATACTGTTCGCCGTGGTGAAGCAGTTGCCGCCGGCGATCGCCGTGTCGTCGAAAATGAGAACGTCCGAGATCCGCTCGACCGAACTCTCGCGCGCCAGCGTGGCCGGGGTTCCGCCGATCGACGCCGTGAGCTGCACGTTGCCCGCGCCACCGCTCGGGTCGGTGGGCGCCACGTTGCTGACGACGAGCACATTGCAGCCGCCAAAGGCAGGCTTAGGCAGCACAGTGGCTAGCAGGATCACGGGAAGCAATCTGCGGAACATCGTTGGCCCCCAAACTGCCGGGGGAGCGGCAGGTTCTTCGGCGGTAACGCGATTATAACGTGGAATGCCGCCACAGACGCGGCTTTCGGGGCCTTATCGCGGCGTTACGAAGGCCCTAGAACGCCGGTCGGTTACTGCCTCGAAAAAATCGGGGAATCGCCGCAGCGCCAGCCTGAATCCAAAAGAGTTGCAGTCCTGCTCGTCCTCATTCTTAGAAGCCACCCACCTGACCGAACCCCTGAAGGAGGGCCTGATGCCGTTCGAACTTCCGCAACTGCCTTACGACTACGCCGCGCTCGAACCCACGATCGATAAGCAGACGATGACCCTGCATCACGACAAGCACCACGCGACGTATGTCACCAATCTGAACAACGCTCTGCAAAAGTATCCCGACTGGTTCCAAAGATCACCGGAAGAGATCGTCAGCCACTTGAACGACGTGCCGGAGGACATCCGCACGACGGTGCGCAACAACGCCGGCGGCCACGTGAACCACTCGATGTTCTGGCAGATCATGGCGCCGCAGGCCGGCGGCGATCCCACGGGCGCCATCGCGGGCGCGATCAGCGAGCAGTTTGGCGGCTTCTCGGGCCTGCAGGAAAAGTTCAACGACGCGGGCGCAAAGCAGTTCGGCAGCGGCTGGGTCTGGCTCGCGCGCGCCGGCGATGGCAAGCTGCAGGTCCTCAGCACACCGAACCAGGACAATCCGCTGATGCAGGGCTTGTATCCCGTGCTCGGCAACGATGTGTGGGAGCACGCCTACTACATCAAGTATCAGAACAAGCGGGCCGATTATCTAAAGGCGTGGTGGGCGGTGGTGAACTGGCAGGAGGTGAACAAGCGCTTCGAGCAGTCGCTCGCTGCGCTGAAGACTATCCGGGCCAAGGCAGCGTAAGCCCGCTAGAAGTGCGGCTATCAAACTGGGCACTCGTCGTAAGTAACGACCGTAATGTTGGTTCGTCGCGGCTGCGAGTGTCCTTTTCTGTTTCCGTATGCATCCATGCTAGTACGGCCGTTGGGAGGCGGTTTTCCATGGGTGGCACTCTGCTTTGCGTCGACGATCACTTGCAAGAGCTGGAGCTGCGCAAGTATCTGTTCGAGCAGCGCGGTTACAAGGTGCTGTCCGCGGCGGAAGGGTTTGCCGCGGTGGAGCTGGCGGAGAAGAATCCCCTGACGCTCGCCGTCCTCGATTACCGCATGGACGGTATGGACGGCGAGGCCATCGCCAAAGTGCTGAAGGCGCGGCACCCCGAGCTGCCAATCCTGCTGCTCTCGGGCTTCGACGTACCCGCAAGCGCCAAGAGCGTAGTGGACCGAACACTAGCCAAGGACGACCCGATCGAGGATCTGCTGGCCGCCGTCGATGAACTCGCCCGCAATGGCCGCTGAATCCTCCCCGCGCCTGTAACATCTATTCAGGCGAGAACGGCCGCTGCAACCAAGGCGGGCCCGTTTGCGTACTTACTGACAACATGACGAACTATCTGAAAACGGCCGTACTCCTGGCGGCGATGAGCGCGTTGTTGTTGTTCATCGGTGACCTGCTGGGCGGGCAGCAAGGCATCATCCTGGCGCTGGGCTTTGCGGCGATCACCAACTTCGTCGCGTATTTCTTCTCCGACAAGATCGCGCTCATGATGAACGGCGCGCAGCCGGTGACGCGCGAACAGTTGCCGCGCGTGTATCGCATCGTCGAGAAGCTGACGCAGAAGACGGGGCTGCCGATGCCGCGTATGTACGTGATCCCCACGGATTCGCCCAACGCGTTCGCCACGGGACGCAACCCGGCGCACAGTGCGGTGGCCGTGACGTCCGGCATCCTTGATCTGCTCGACGACGAGGAGCTCGAAGGCGTGCTGGCGCACGAGCTTGGACACGTGCGCAACCGCGATATCCTGATCTCGAGCATCGCGGCGACGCTGGCCGCAGCCATCACCGGACTGGTGCGGATGGCGTACTACGCCGAGATCTTCGGCTTCGGTGGTGGCGGCGGCAACGACCGCGACCGGCGCGGTGGCGCGATCACCCTTTTGCTCATGATGATCTTCGCCCCGCTGGCAGCGATGCTGATCCAGCTGGCAGTTTCGCGCTCGCGCGAATACGAAGCCGACGCCACCGGCGCCCACACCACCGGCAATCCGTTCGCGCTGGCGCGCGCGCTGAAGAAGCTTGACGGCTACTCGAAGCGCCTGCCGATGCAGGTAGCGCCTTCGACCGCGCACCTGTTCATCGTGCAACCGTTCCTCGGCATGGGCGGCATGAGCTTCGCCAACCTGTTCAGCACGCATCCGCCGATCCCGCAGCGCATCGAGCGGCTGACGGGAAGGCCAGCGGAGTTTGTGTAGAGCGTTTTCAACCGCGGAGTCGCGGAGAAGAACCAAGCAAAGTCTTAAACCGCAGATGACGCAGGTGACTGCTCGCAGATTTCGCGGATTCAAATCTGCGCAATCCGCGGCTATCTGCGCGATCCGCGGTCTAAGACGTTTGACTCTTGCCTTCCTCCGCGCCTCCACGCCTCCGCGCCTCTGCGGTTTGCCTATTTTTCTACGATGACTAGCTCCCCGCGCTCAATGCGAATGCCGGAGACGAACGGCGGGAGCTTGAGCTTCTCGCGATTCTCGGGCTCGGCGAGCTTGCGTTGCAACGCGCCGTCCACCAGCGAGACCGGCACCGGCATGTCGCCGATCTTGAATTGTGTGGGCGTGAATGTAACGTAGCCATCCTGGCTGCCGAGTCGTCCCGCGACGGTGACCACGACATCTTTCCCATAGAGTTGCGTCTGGAACTGACCGACGACCGAGTCGTCCTGAAAGAAGACTTGCGTGGTCTGGATGGGCGGCGGCGCACTGCTCACCTGCCCTGATTCGACTGCCTTCACCGCTTGCGTCACCGCTGCCGTCTCGGCCGTGGCCTGCTGCAGCGTCGCGTTGATCTCGTCGGCGGTGAAGCGCGCCTCGGCGGACTCGCCGGATTGCTTCGCGTCCGCCAGGCGCTGGATCTTCTCGGTGAACTGGTCGGCGTTGCGCTTCGCCGTGGCCGTGTCCTGCGCGCGTGCCACCGGGGCGGGCTTGCGCAACATGAGGAAGATGACGAGCACGAGCGCGCCGAGGATGACCCAGCGAGCAGTCTTCCAGAGAGAACGCTTCGGGCGGTCAGGAATAGGGGGCATCGAGGCGGATTCTAGCGCGTGTCGGCGGACAGGATTCCTGTAAAATCCACGCCCATGGCCCCGGAGACAGCACCGGCAACCGCGAACGCGCCGCATACGCACCAGCAGCAGCAGCGCGCGTTGCGGCTGGAGACGGCGCTGCGCGCCATCATCCGCGGCAAGGATGACGTGGTGCGGATGGCGCTGGTCGCCGTTTGCGCACGCGGACATCTGCTCATCGAAGGTGTACCGGGTGTCGGCAAGACCACGCTGGCGCAGGCGCTGGCGCGCGCACTCGATTGCACCTTCCAGCGCATCCAGTTCACCAGCGACATGCTGCCGGCGGATGTGATCGGCATCTCCATCTACAGCGCGCTCGAGCAGAGGTTCGAATTCAAGCCAGGGCCGGTGTTCACCAACGTGCTGCTGGCCGACGAGATCAATCGCACCACGCCGAAGACGCAGTCGGCGCTGCTGGAAGCGATGAACGAAGGACAGGTGACTGTAGACGCGCACAGCCATCCGCTGCCGCAGCCGTTCCTGGTGATCGCTACGCAGAACCCGGTGGAGCATCACGGCACGTATCCGCTGCCCGAGTCGCAGCTCGACCGCTTCCTGCTGCGCGTGCGCATGACGTATCCGGGCGCAGGCGCCGAGCGCGAGCGCCTGCGCGCGGAGGCGGGCGCGGCGCGGCTCGATGAAGTCCGGCCGGTGCTGAGCGGCGCGGACGTGGTCGCGATCCAGAACGAAGTAGCGCGCGTGCGCGTGGATGAAGCGCTGGTGGATTACACGCTGGAGGTCGTAAAGCGGACGCGCGAATCGGAATTCCTCTCGCTCGGCGTCTCGCCGCGCGGCGCGCTCATGCTCTATCGCGCGGCCCAGGCGCTGGCGTATCTCTCCGGCCGCGCGTTCGCCACGCCCGATGATTTCAAGTCCCTGGCGGTTGCCGTGTTCGGGCATCGCGTGGTGCTGAGCGGGCGTTATTCCTCCACGCTCAAGCGCTCGGAGCAGTCCGAGCAGATACTGCAAGACATCCTGGAGACAGTGCCGGTGCCGGTGTGACGAGTAGCGAGTACTGAGTACCGAGTACCGAGTTACACCTATATGCGAACTCTTTGTTCGTTCTTTCTGCTGTCATTGATGGCCCTTGCTCAGCCCCACCCACCTGCCAAGCCCGCCGCCGAGCCCGGCATGGAGCACAGCGTTGCGGGCATGGAGTCGCATCATCTCGATATGGGCCCGCACATGAAGATGACGCCGATGCGGGCTGCGCGCGAGGGCGACCAGGAGAAAGCGGACGCGGTGCTGACCGGCGCGCGCCGCGCATTCGAGAAGTATCGCGACTACCACACCGCGCTCGCCGACGGATTCCAGATCTTCCTGCCCGACGTGCCGCAGCCCATGTATCACTTCACCAATTACCGCAACGGATTTGAAGCGGCGTTCCGGCTGGATCCCGACACGCCGACGTCGCTGCTGTACGAGAAGCAAGCGGGCGGCGGCTACAAACTCGTCGGCGTGATGTACACGGCGGCGAAGAGCGCGACGAAAGACCAACTCGATCGGCGCATCCCGCTGAGCATTGCGCAGTGGCACGCGCACGTGAACTTCTGCAAGGCGCCGGCGGGACGCGAGGCCGAGTACTTCGGCGACAAGGCGTTATTCGGATTGCGTGGGTCGATCGTCACCGAGGCGGATTGCAAAGCGGCTGGGGGCGAGTTCATGCCGCAGGTCTTTGGCTGGATGGTGCACGTGTACCCATTCGAGAAGGACGCTGCCGCCATCTGGAGCGTCGAGCGCCAGATGGAGCACGGACACTAAAGCAACACTCACCACCGAGACACAGAGTCACAGAGAGACAAAAGGCAAAAACCTGATCTCTGGCCAGAGAGCTGGCCACGTCCGGTGTGGCGCCATCCCTCATGGGATCCTTCGGCCAAAGGAAGACCTCAGGATGACCTCTCAATGTTTTCCTCTGTGTCTCTGTGTCTCTGTGCCTCTGTGGTGGATGTCGTTACTCGCGACGCAACACCGTGAAGTTAGGATCGAGCAGCAGCTTCTTCGTTCCCGCGGGTGCAGTGAAGCGAAAGCTGGTCTCATCTTCATCGGCGAAGACGCGGCCGAGGTACACGGGCTTCGCCGCGGTGGTGACGGCATAGATCGGAACGCTGGTCACGAGGTTGCGCGCCGCGTCTTTCTGCACGATCTTGCCGCTGGCGGCGACACCTTCGCCGCGCGGCGCGAGCTTCACACTATCGAGCTCGAACTTCGGCAGTGCCGTGCCGTCCACCCAGCCTTCAAAGAACCAGTCGAGCGACGCATGACCCTCGTAGCGCGCCGCGCGCGGCAACGCGGCTTCCATCGCCTTCTGCACGTCGGCGTTGGTGATGCGGTCACGCCGATGCTCGGCGATGAGCTTCTTCAGCGCCTGGAAGAAAGGCTCTTCCGTGTCGCCAGCGAGCGGGCGCGACGTGCGGCCGCGCGGGATGGGCTCGGCGCCGCTCGTGTCGCGCATCATGCTGCGCAGCATGTGGAAAAGCCAGGTGCCGCGGCCGTAGACGACATCGTCGTAAGCGAACGGGATCTTCGAGGATGACAGGCGCACGCCGAGCGTGACCGGGCCGGCGGCGCGCGCTTCCAGGTCGCCGTGCTTCTTCAGCAGCTTGGAGCGCGCATCGTCGAGCACGCTGCGGAAGCCGCTGGGATCGTCGCGTTCCAGCATGGCGAGCGCGCAGTAATTGGCGAGCGCTTCCATAAGCCACTGGTCGCGATAGCTGCGCCACCCGACGGCGTCGCCGAACCACTGATGCGCGGCCTCGTGCGCCGGTACGACCTTCGAATAAACCACGGCATCGATGCCGCTGAGCCGCAGCCGCTGGTCACCGCTCATGTAGACGTAGCTGGAGAGATAAACCAGACCCGGCCAGCCCTGGCTGAGTCGCCCGGGCATCTGGGTGAGCGAGAGCGCGGGATATGGGAAGGGACCGAGGCGCTTCGCGAGCCAGTCAACCGCCTTCGCCGTCTGCTGCGCCACTTCTTGCGCGTGCAGCGACGGTATCGCGGGTGGGGGCGGCAGCGTGATATGCGGCGGCGGAATGCGCTGCGGAGAGCCGGGCGGCTGAATGACTTGTATATCAGCTGCCGACGCACGATTGCCTGGAAAGTTATTCTCCACGCCGCGCGCTGCATACGCCGCGATGTTGACTTCTCCCGCTTTGGCAGTGGCGTGGTCGTATTGCCCGAGATTGAAGCCCGCGAGCGGCGCCGGCTCGTCGGCCACCCAGTGCGCAGTCGTTTCATTCCCGGAAGTCTTTTCACTGACGAGCTTGCCGCTGGCCACCAGCGTCCAGTTCGAGGGATAGCGGAACTCCATGTCGTAGCGCGACATGTCGAGCCCGCGATTCGGATACCAGATGCCCTTTGCGCCCACGTACATCAGACCGCCACCGGCTTCCGTCATCACCTCGCCGCCGTAGGTGAATCTAAGCGTGGCCTTCGTCCCGTCGGCGAGCGGCTCGGGGAAGATGGCGGCCACAATATCGTTGCCGCGGCGCGCGCGCTCCGTGCCCTCGATGGGTTCGTTCTGCAGGAATTCGAGGGGCGTTTCGCCCGCCGCTGTACGCCAGAGCAGCCGGCTCAACTGCAGGTGGCGCGAAAGCTCGAAGAAGACGACGCGGCGGCCCCGCCATCCGCCTTCGACGTCGAATTCGGCGTCGACTTGCAGCTCATGCGGCGGCTTGACCGTGGCATGGATGTTGTAGCGCGAGATGCGGATGGGATCGGTCGCCTTCTCCGTGGCCGGCGTACTGAACGCCGTCCAGATGTCGTAGAACACCGCTTGCTGATTGCGCGCGATCTGCCCCACCCAGACGGATTCGGCGAGCTGCGCGTCGTAGTTCACGTCGAACGTGCCGAGATGGATGCCGCCGATGCGCGCATGCAGCAACGGCGGGCCGGGCTGGGTGGCGGTGAAGGTCTCGAGCAGGCGCAGTGAGTCCGTATCGGCCAGCGTGCGGGCCATCGCGTCAAAGCGGCCAACGAACTCGGCGCCATTCTCCGCCGCGCGCAGTTGGGGCAATAGCTGTTCGTACGTGTTGTCGTTGAAGCGCAGGTAGGTGGTCGAGAAATGCTCTTCCAGGATGGCGGCGCCGGTGTAAAAGGCGAGCGTGGAGCGCTCCACCTGGTTCGGCGGTGAGAGCAGCACTTCGCCTTCGCCTTCGAAGAACGCGCCCGTCACGTGGCCATCGACAGCGCGGGTGAAGGCGATGGTTCCATCGATGAAGGTGATGTGGACGGCGCTGCGATCGAGGGTGACGTCGCGGACACGATGCACGCGCTCGGCGTCGAGCCCCACGGTACGCAGCTCACGATAGAGTTCGAGGGGCGCGACTCGGCCAGCGGTCTGCGCGGCCAGTGGTAAAAGGCCCAAAAACGCGACAGCCAGCGCCTTTCTGATTAACCCAAGGACCTGATCCCTCATGATGTCTTCTTGCTAGAATGCGCCCTTGTGCGGTCTCGTGTCATCTCGCTTCTCTTCCTGACCCTTCTCGTCTGTCTTCTCGGCGGGGCGGCGGCCTCGGCCCAGACGATCCACCTGAAGAACGGCCGCACCATCCGCGCCGACAACGTGCGCGAGGAGAACGGCCGCGTCATCTACGAGCAGGGCGACAACAGCTTCTCCATCCCGCGCTCGATAGTAGACAAGATCGACAACGCAGAAGTTCCCGGGGCTGCGCTGTTCGCCGGTGGCGGCGCGACCGATAGCGAGAAAACCGCGGCGGCGGCGGAAGTCACCGCGCCGGACCTCGAGGTGCGCGGCGCCGCCGACCTGCGCGCGCGGCTTATCCGCAACGGCCATATCGATGCGAACTTTCTCCTCGATTTTGAAAAGACCGCAGGCAACGACGTGCTGGCCGCCGCGGCCTATGACGTCGCGGGACTCTTCGAGCAGGAACACGGTTCGCTCGACCAGGCCGGCGAATACTTCCGCCATGGCCTGACGCTCGCACCCGACCAGCCGGCCCTCATCGCACATTACGGCACGCTGTTGCTGCAATCGAATCGCTATCGCGAAGGCCTGACGCAGGCCGAGCGCGCCGCCAAGCTCGCGCCGAACTCGGCCGACGTCCTCGCCCTGCTCGGCTTTGCTTACTTCCTGAACGACCGCAGCCGCGACGCGATCGCGCCGTGGAAGCGGTCGTTGGAGATCCGCCCGAATGACCGCGTGCGCCAGTACCTGGCACGGGCGCAACGCGAGCTCGCCGCGGAGGCCAGCTTTGGGCAGCAGGAGAGCGTCCACTTCACGCTGCGCTATGAAGGCAAGGAGACCGCGCCCGAGTTGCGCCGCGCCCTGATCGCCGTGCTCGATTCGGCGTTCAATGACATGGTGCGCGAGCTCGGGGTGGAGCCGCGCGAGAACATCCCGGTGATCCTCTACTCCGAGCAGGCGTTCACCAACGTGACGCAAGCGCCGGCGTGGGCCGACGCGGTGAACGACGGCAAGCTGCGCATCCCGTTGCAGAACGTCACCGCGGTCACGCCGAACCTGGCGCGCGTGCTGCGGCACGAGCTGGCGCATTCGTTCATCCGGCAGGTGACGCATGGCCGCTGCCCGACGTGGTTGAACGAAGGAGTCGCGCAAGTCCTGGAGCCGGGCAAGCTCGGCAACATGGGCCGCCTGCTGGCGCAGATGTTTGACGCGCAGCGCGAGGTACCGCTCAACCTCCTCGAAGGCAGCTTCGCGCGCCTCGACGACGACCAGGCAGCGGTAGCGTACAGCGAAGCGCTCGCCGTGGCGGAGTACATCAACGCGACGCACGGCATGAGCGAGCTGCGCCGCATCCTGGAGCGCATCGGCGAAGGCGCCGGCGCGGAAGCCGCCATCCGCGCGACGCTGCACTCCGGCTATGCCGACCTGGCACGCGATACGGGCGCATATCTGAAGAAGACCTACGGCCTGTAGCCTTTAGCGCGCAGTTGCTGCATGCACCAGCGGCGCTTGCGGGCGCCACATCCTGCCGCGGCGCAACAGGAACACGATGGTCGAGAACAGCAGCGGGCCGAGCTCGCTGGTGATGTGCTTAAAGTCGTGGACCGCGATGTGTGTCCCGATACCACCGAACATGATCACCGCGATCAGCATGCAGCCGTAGGGTGCGAAGCGCGGCAGCACGAGCAGCAGCGCCGCCAGGATCTCGAGCACGCCGATCAGGATGCGGAACCAGACGGGATAACCCCAGATGCGGAAGGCCGTCACCCAGCCGCCGCTGCTGCTCAACTTGGCGGCACCCGCGGAAAAGAACGCAAAGATGAGCAAGGCAGTGAAGAGCCAGGCGACCACTTCTCGCAGCACACGCAGCGCCTTCTGTTTACCGGTCATCGTCGCACCTCGTGAGCGGACGCTAGGCGCGGGCTCCCTGTACGAAATCGGATTTGTGACGAAACGGACTCGCAGCATGACGAGACGGACAGGCGGCGGACGAAGCGGCGGTCACTTGCGGCGCGCTAAGCGCTGCAGGACGCTCTCCCGAAACGTCCGCGAGAGCGGCAGGCGGACACCGGAATCGAGCACGGCGACATAATCGCCGCGGAACCACGGCTGCAGTTCTCGGACGCGGTCGAGCTGCACGATCACGGAGCGGTGGATACGCACGAACCGCGGCGCGCCGAGGTCGCGCTCCAGGCTGTTCATGGTGTCGCGCACCAGGTGCGAGCCGTTGGCGGTGACGATGCGCGCGTAGTTCCCTTCCGCACGCACATAATGGATGTCGGCCGGGTCGAGCAGCAGCGTGCGTCCTTTGCTCTTCACGGCGATGCGCCGCGGTGCGGGAGCGTGCTGGGCGAGCAGCGCAGCCAAGCGAGCTTCGACTTCGCCACCGCGCGCCCACTGCGTTCGCGCCCGCTGCACGACTTCCGCGAAACGGCGCGGCGTGAAGGGCTTGAGCAAGTAGTCAAGCGCCTGGACCTCGAAGGCGCGCACGGCATATTCGTCATACGCCGTACAGAAGATGACCAGCGGCCAGGGTCGTGGTGCGGCGGCGAGGACCGCGAAGCCATCCTGGCCCGGCATCTGCACGTCGAGGAACAAGAGGTCGGGACGCAGCTCGGCGATCGCCGCCAGGGCTTTCGCGCCATCGCCGCACTCGCCCGCGATCTCCAGGTCACGCTCGGCGACCAGCAAGCGCCGGATGCGGCGCCGCGCCAAGGGTTCATCGTCAACGATGAGGACGCGCATCACGCCTGCACTCCGGTGGTCGCTGCGGGGATCTCGATCGTGACCAGGCAACCGCCGCCCGGCGCCCTGCCGAATCCGAAGCGGTGCTGGTCGCCGTAGGTGTGCAGCAAGCGTGCGCGCGTGTTGCGCAGACCGACACCCTCCGCGTGGTCTGCGGGCGGGCCAGGGCCGTCGTCGCGGATCTCGAGGAGTAGACGGCCACCATTCAACTGAGCGCTGATCTCCAGCCGTCCCGGCGACGAGCGTGGCGCAATGCCGTGGCGTACGGCGTTTTCGACGAGCGGCTGCAGCAGCAGGAAGGGCACACGCACGGCCATCGCCGCCGGGGCGATGCGGTAGTCGACACGCAGGCGGTCGGGAAAGCGCATCTGCTGGATCTCCAGGTAGCGGCGGACGAAGTCGAGCTCGGCAGCCAGGGTCGAATCGCGCGCCTCGCCTTGCGCCAGCGACAGACGCAGCAGGTCAGAGAGGTTGGTGAGCATGTGGTCGGCGCGCTCCACGTCCTCGTGCATCAACTCGGAGATGCCGTTGAGCGTGTTGAACAGGAAATGCGGTTGCAGCTGGCTGCGCAGCAGGTCGAGGCGCGCGTCGGCAAGCTCGTGCTGCAACTGCACGGCTGCCAGCTCGCGTTCGCGCAAGCGCGCGTAGTAGCCGAAGCCCAGCGTCCCCACGACGATGACCCAATACACCAGCACGTTCATATGGAGTTCGACTGGTGGCGCGGCGGCGCGCGGGATGGTCGTGAAACTGCGTAACAGCAGGTCGCGCAGCATCTGCTGCGCGATGCCCAAGAGGAGCGACGATATGCCGTGGACCGCGCTCGAGCGCCCGATCCTGCCGGGTGCGAAATCGAAGCGGTGAGTGAGCCAGATGACGATGGGCGCGAACGCGAGCCGCACATACCACGCGGTGAGCGTCAGGAGGATGGCCTGTGACCAGCTGAGCGGACGCCCGGCATACATGGCGCCGATCATCGTTTGTGAGGCGAAGAACACGCCGAGCAGCGTGGTGCCCGCCAGCGCCATCCCGGCATGGAAGAGGGTCCGCAGTCGCACAGGAGCGCAGTGTACCGCGCAGCTTTTCCGACAGGACGGCTTGCGCAGGCAACGAACTTGTATATGATTCGCTTTCCGATGAAGTTTCCCTTCGCCAGCGCGAAAGCGGCGGCAGTGCAGGCCCCGCTGCGCGCCGAGCCGCCGCAGCTGACCAATGCCACGGTGGCGGCGCAGTACGCGGAGGAGCGTGGCGCGGGCGACTTCTTCGACTTCATCCCGACCGCGTCGGAACGGCTGCTTTTTCTATTGCTCGATATCGCCGGCCGGCGCGACCAGGCAGCGGCCATCGCGACGTACGTGCAGGAACGGTTACGGGCGGTCGGACCAGGACTATTCGTTGATCCCGAAGCGAACGAATCGACGGCGCTCACCGATCTGGCGCTGGAGCTGAATCGTAGCGTGATCCACGCCTCGGGCGGTGTGCGCTGCACGCCGGCCTTCCTCGGCTGCTATCAGGACAAGCTCGGCCTGCTGTGGTACATCAACGCGGGCCACACGCCGGGCATCGTGCGCGACGCGAACGGCGTGAGCACGCTCGACGCCACCGGCCTGCCGATGGGACTGTTCTCGCACGCCATCCATGATGCTGCCCTGCGCGTGCTGGCGCCGCAGTCGGTGGTGCTGCTCGCGTCGAAAGGGCTCGTCGAAGCGAAAGCAGGCAACGAGGAGTTCGGTATCCAGCGCCTGCGCGAATTAGTTACCATGGCGCAGGCCGCGAGCGCGCTCGACCTCTGCAAGCAGGTGCTCGCCACCAATGACGCCTTCATGAAAAGCGGGCGCGCGTGGCATGTGGCGTTCACGCACGGCCAACGCAAGAGTGATGACCGCACGGCGCTGGCGATAATGCGGACGGTATAAGACCTAACGCAGAGGACGCGGAGGACGCCGAGGCTCCCATAGCAATTCCTCTGCGTCCTTCGCGTCCTCTGCGTTAGGTTTTCTCATTTCTTGGGCGTCACTTCCTCTGCCTTCACGTGCTTCTGTTCGATGTCCACCGGGATGCTGGCCAACTTGTCGATAGCGCGCTGCACCTCGGGGCGGATCACGGCCAGCGTGTCCAGCATCTTCTTCGCGCCGGCGTAATCGCCGCGCGCCTCCAGCGTGAGCAGGTCGTGATCGAGGTCGCGGACGGCAGATTTGATCTTTGAATAATCCACAGCGAACGTACCATCTGGTCGCGCGACGAATCCTCCCTTATCGAGCAGGTAGTTCATCTGCATGGCCATGCCGCGTCCATGCGCTTCCTTCACGCCGAAACGCAGCGAGCGAAAGGCTGACGCGAGGAACGTCGTGTAGAGCTGGCGCTCCGCGGATACGCCGCCTTTCACCACGCCGTTGGGCTGGTCCATGAGGAATTGCAGCGCGAACAGCCCGGTGACGTCGGCCTTGGCCTCTTCGATGGCGCCATAGAGTTCCTTGATCTCCTGCCGCGGCGAGGTCTTGCGACCGCTCACCGTGATCTGTTGCGGGCCGAGGCCGTGCGTCAGCTCGTGCATCAAGATGTGGGTGAAGAAGGAATCGAAGCTGATGTCTTTCTGCTCATCGGCGGCGAGTAGTTGCTTGGCGAGAGGGACGAGGACGGCCTTGAACTTGGCCTCCTGCACGTTCTTCAGCATGACGCGCTTAGCGCCTTTGAGCGCGACCACGCGCTCGTCGTTCGGCAGGTTGTAGGCAGCGGTGGCGACGCCGTGCGCGCCGTCGCCGGCGCTGAGGATCTGGTTCACCACGCGAATGGGCGCCGTGGCCCCGATCTTCGGGTTGCGATACTGCGCGTCGATCGGCAGATGGTCTTCGATGGCCTGCAATTGTTTGGCGAACGCGCCGAGCTTGGCGGTCTCGGCATCGTCACGCAGGTTGACGTAGGCCTCGAACGCCGCTTTGTAACCGAGCAATTCGTCGGTGTAGGTCTCGTAGGGACCGATGGTGATGTCGAGCGGCGCATCGAGATCCATCCAGTCGACGTCGCTCTGGTAGTAGTCGTTGCTGAGGAACGCCGCGGCACGCGACGTCAGGAACTTCTTCAGCGACGCGTTGTCCGTCGCCGCCGCGGCTTCGCGCAGCAGTTGCGCCGCGCGCTCGAGGTCAGCTTTGTATGCGACGCTGTACGGCACCGCGGTGAGCTTCTTCGCGGCATCACGGCGAATCACGGTGAAGAATCCGGTCGCGGCGTCGCGGGCGTTTTCCGGAAGGCTATGACTCCACGTCTCGAACTCCTGCTTCGTCATGTCCGCGGGATAGAAGTTCGCGCTTTCCGGCTTCTTGGGCGGAACGTCGGGAAGGAAGGCATTGTGGCCGTCGAGGTCGGACCACGGCCCTTTGTTCAGCCGGAAATAATGGAGGCGCGCGCGGCCCAGCGGCGACGCATCCTTCTGCAGCTTGGCGTGCAGCGCGCGATTGCCGCTCCACAGCTGGTCCATGTAGATGTCGTCGAGGACGCGGGCCGCGGCGACGAGCTTGGGCAAGGCGCGGCGGTCGCCTGCCGAAAGCTTGCCGACGTCGACGCGCAGCTCGGTCGGCGTGAAGCGCGCCGCCATACGCTGAAGTTCAGCGGCGTCAGGCGGGTTGGCGGCTGCGGAAGCCATGGCGCAAAAAAGCAGGCAGAGGGCGATCTTCATGCGGCACCTCGGCACAGAATGAAAGCCTTTTATCGTAACAAGAACGGGCGGAAGGCGCGTTCTGCATGCTGGAGGCGGTGTAAAATGGTGGCAGAAATCGCCTCCAGCGAGTCCTCATGAAGAAGCTGTTCCTCTTCGCCCTGCCTCTCGTTGCGCTCGCCGCGCTTGCCGCCGATAGCGTCGTCGAAGAGATCATCGCCAAGATCAACGGCGACATCATCACGCGCTCGGAACTGAATCGCAGCCGCGACCAGCTCATGCAGGAAGCGCGCCAGGCCGGCGAGGAGGCGAAGGTCGCCGAGCGCGAAAAAGACGTGCTGCGCGACCTGATCGACCGCCAGCTCCTGCTGCAAAAGGGCAAAGACCTCGGCATCACGGGCGAGACCGAAATGATCAAGCGGCTCGACGAGATGCGCAAAGACATGAAGCTGGAAACGCTCGATGACCTGGAGCGCGCCGCCACGCAGCAGGGCGTGAGCTTCGAGGAGTACAAGCAGAACCTGAAAGACCAGATCGTGACGCAGCAGGTGATCAGCCGCGAAGTCGGCTCACACCTGCAGATGACCGCGGAAGAAGCGAAGCAGTTCTATGAGGACCACAAAGCGGAACTCGACCAGCCCGAGCAGGTGCGGTTGAGCGAGATCCTGATCGCACCGCCGACCGCGAAGGACGCCGAGGGCAAAGACGTGCCCCCCAGTGACGATGCTATCGCCGCTGCCGATCTGCGCGCGAAAGATGCAGCGGAGCGCATCAAGAAGGGCGAGAAGTTCGATGAAGTCGCGAAGCTCGTGTCGAATGGTCCGACAGCGCCGCAGGGCGGCGACCTCGGCTACTTCAAACGCGGCACGCTGGCCAAGTCATTGGAAGATGCGACGTTCGGCATGAAGGTCGGCGACGTTTCCGACGTCACGCGCACCAAGCAGGGCTTCGTCATCCTTAAGGTCACGGAGCATACGCAAGGTGGCATCCCGCCGATGAAGCAGGTCGAGCCGCAGATCCAGGAAGCCATCTACATGCGCAAGCTGCAGCCCGCGCTGCGGGCCTACCTGACCAAGCTGCGCGAAGAGGCGTTCATCGAGATCAAGACGGGATTCATCGATACCGGCGCCAGCCCGAACCAGACCAAGCCGATCATCACGACCACCGTCGCCGAGAATGCCAAGGAAAAGCTGAAGCGGAAGAAACATTTCATCCTGTTTTAGCCTCGATCAAGCGAATCCAGACTCCTTCTCATCTAAGGGATTCCCTTATCTACTCAGCCGAGCTGCTGTTGTACACTCGCCGCGGAGCCGCAGCCGGCGAGGCCGACTTGCGCGCCGAGCCGGCCGTTACGAGCGCCTCCCGAAAACTGGCCTGCAAAAGAGGACTGGAGCGGTTTTTTCCCGAAAAAATGAAAGACTTTTACATCAAGGACGCAAGTCAGCACGAGAACAAGACGATCACGTCGGCGTTCGTCGTGGCGTCGAAGCAGGTGCGGCCGCGCAAGACGGGTGAGCTTTACCTGCAGCTCACGCTCTCGGACCGCTCGGGCCACATCGACGCCAAGATGTGGGACAACGTTGCCGAGCACATCGACAAGTTCGAGCAGGACGACTTCATCAAGGCCAAAGGCCTGATCAATCGCTTCAACCAGAAGTTCCAGTTCACCATCCACAAGCTGCGCAAGCTGGAAGAGAACGAGGTCGACTACTCGGACTTCCTGCCGACCACGACGAAGAACATCGACGAGCTGTGGCAGACGCTTGCCGGCTTCGTGGAGTCGTTCCAGAACCCGCACCTCAAGGCGCTCTTGCAAGCGTTCATGGCGGACCCGCAGATCGCCGAAGCCTACCGCCGCGCGCCGGCGGCGAAGACGCTGCATCATGCGTACATCGGCGGGCTGCTCGACCACGTGGTGTCGCTGTTCAAGTCGTGTGACCTGACGTGCCGCAACTATCCGCAGATCGACCGCGACCTGCTGCTCACCGGCGCCTTCCTGCACGACATCGGCAAGGTGCACGAGCTGGCCTACAGTCGCAGCTTCAGCTACACGACGCGCGGCCAGCTGCTGGGCCACATGATCATTGAACTGGAGATGTTGCAGGCGAAGCTCGCCGCGCTCCCCGGTTTCCCCGCCGAGCTGAAGACGCTGCTCGAGCACCTCATCATCAGCCATCACGGGCAGTACGAGTTCGGCTCGCCGAAGCTCCCGATGTTCCCTGAGGCGCTCATGCTGCACTACCTCGACGACCTCGACTCCAAGATGGAAGCGATGCGCGCGCACTTCGAACGCGAGCCCGACCAGGAATGGACGGGTTACAACCAGTCAATGGGACGTCCGCTGCTGAATTCGCAGCGCGTATTGCACAAGGCATCGGCGCCAAGTGAAAAACCGGCGCCGGCTGAAGCTGCCGCTGCAGCAGCGACGAACGACAGCGACAAGACCGGCTGATCCTGCGCCGTTTTCACACGGCAAACTTCCTCATCGTACCCGCATCTTTAATAGATGACCCTGTGTTCTGGGGCCGAGATCGATTTCTGTCCCGCACTCGGCGGGACGACAAGGGAGGAGTTCATGAAGGGCTTTCTGTATGGCTTTTGGCTGGGAATAGGGCTGGGCGTGCTGTTTGCGCCGTGGAGTGGCGAACAAACACGACGCGACATCAGCCGGCGTGCGTCCGACATGGCTGACACGGCGCGTGAGACGACGGACGACATTCGCCAGCGCGTCCGCAGCGGGATCAGCGCAATGCGCGAACCACAGCGCACCGGCACAGAAAACGCTTAGTCACATCGCTTGTAAAGGAAACCGGTCCCGCTTCGCGGGACCGGCTTTCGTGCTAAACGACTCGTCTTCCCTGGATCAGGCGGATGATCAGCACGACCAGCGCGAACAACAGCAGCAGGTGCACAAAACCGCCGAATGTGTAGCTGGTGATCATTCCCAGGATCCACATGATCAGCAGGATCAGGAACAAGGTCCAAAGCATGGTTCACCCCCGAACATGGGTTCAAGCGCGAAATCTGGCGCACTAGATTGGAGCGCGTAAGGCAGGCCGGGGTTGCTGGCGGTAGGGTGCGTCTCTTCACCAGCCGCGATTCGCGCGCAGCTTCTCGAGTTGCATCACATTCGCACCAATGGCGGAGTGGCGGGTGCGGTCGACTGTAAGGCCGGCTTCCGCGGCTTGGACCTCGCTGATGCCCGCTCGTTCGAGCTCGAGCAGGCTGTAACCATCAGCCCAGGCAACTTCGCGGCCTTGCGTGGCGCGCGGCTTCAACGAGACGCGCGT
>CAYWSH010000014.1:23258-26827 GCA_964460655.1 uncultured Terriglobales bacterium
GGCTCGGCTTTCATGATGGCCGCGCGCGCAGCCGTTTCGATGTTCGATTCGTTCAGCGGCTTACCCTCGACCGCTTCTTCCGCCAAATAGCTGCGCCACGGCGTCGGCGCTACCCCGCCGAGCACGATGCGGACGTCGCGTGCGCGGTCACCGTCTTTGACGAACGCCACGGCGACGCTCGCAAGCGCGAAGTCCCAGGCATTGCGCTGCGCGTACTTGATGAAGGTGGAGCGCTGGTTGTGAACGACCGGAATATTGATGCCTGTCAGGATCTCACCCGGCATGAGGCGATGCATGTTCAGGATGTTCTCTTTCGGGCCGACAAACATGTCCTCGAGCGGCACGAAGCCGCGGCCCGCACCCAGGATCTGCACTTGGGCTTTGAGCGCTATCAACATCGGCGCCGTGTCGGAGGGCGATACGGTGTAGCAGCGGTGCCCGCCGAAGATGGCGTGCTCCTGGTTGATGCCGTGGTGTGCGTCGCATTGAATGCCGCCGGCGCGATAGCAGTACCACGGACCGCGATAGTACGGACAGCGGGAGTCTTGCAGCAGATTGCCGCCCAGCGTCCCCAGGTTGCGGATCTGCGGGGTCGCGACACGCGCCGCAGCTTTCACCAATCCTGGCACTGCAGACTTCAGATCGGTATTGCGCTCGATGTCCCCGAGCGTCGTCAATGCGCGGATCCAGATCACAGCTGCGCCCATAATCACTGGCTTTTTGAGATCGGGGATCGTCTTCAGATTGATGACGTAGTGCGGCGTGCTCCACTGGTGCTTGAGCTGGTCGAGCAAGTCGCAGCCGCCGGCGAGAAAGGCGCAGTCGGAGCCGTACTTCGCAGCCAGTCCGAGCGCTTCGTCGAGCGTGCGCGGTTGCAGTAGCTCGAACGGCTTCGCTTCATCGGTTGTTGTGAAACCGCTCAACAGTTCCTCTCCACGTAGTTCCCGTAGAGACGCAGCTCGCTGAGTCTCACTTTCGGCCCAATCGGAGACGCAGCCGAGCTACGTCTCTACAAACAGTTTTCCTGCCTTCTTCAACTCTCCGTATACCCGCGCCCAGGTGAACGGGATCTCGCGCATACGCACGCCGGTCGCGTTGTAGATCGCGTTCCCGATGGCGGCGGCGGCGATGAACATCGGGTTCTCGCCGAGTCCTTTCGCGCCGAATGGGCCGGCTTCGACCGGCGCTTCCACCAGGATCGGCTGGAGCGGTGCAATATCGAGCACGCCCGGCGGCCGGTATTCGTACAGCGATTGGTTCACCGGGATGCCGGTGTGCGGATCGATGTGCAATTCTTCCGTCATCGCGTAGCCGAAGCCCATGGTGCCGCCACCGTGCACCTGCGCTTCCGCGCCGAGTTTGTGGATGACGCGCCCGCAATCGTGCGCGGCGACCAGCTTGAGCACGCTGACCTGGCCGGTCTCCATGTCGACTTCGACCTCGGCGAAGCTCGCGCCCCACGCCTCGACGCCCGGGTTCCACACGTAGTAGCCGCAACCGACGAGGTTGCCCTCGGCGACGAGCTTGCACGCCATCGCCTCGGTGTGCGGCGAGAGCTTCGGCGGCGCGTCTTTGATGATCTGGCCGGTGTTCTCGTCGAGGAACGGATTGAGGTCGAGCTTCTCGACGAGCGGTGTGAAGTCGGTGCGCGGTGGGCCGCCGCGGCCGTGCGCGAGTTGGCGCTTCAGGTCAAGCGCGGCGTTGTACATCGCCTTGCCGTGGCAGTGGACGGCGCGGCTCGCGTCGCTGACGAAATCCCACGCGGAGGAATCCGTATCGCCCCACGATACATCGAGCTGCGACACCGGAACGCCGAGCACGTTCGCCACGATGACCGCGATCCCGGTGTGCGAGCAGGTGCCGAGGTTCCCGCTCCCGATGGGCACGTGGTACTTGCCGGCCTTGTCCATCCAGACAAGCCCGTTCGACGCGTTGCGCCCTGTGTGCTCCTGGCTGAAACGCATGCCGAGGCCGCGGCGCATGCGTCCCGATTTTTTGTCGGGCGGCTGCCAGCGCGACCAGCCGACCGCCTCGGCGCCCTTCGTCAGGCACTCTTCGGCCGCGATGTTCAGCAGCGGCACGTTGGGGATGACGTCGGTATCGATGATGTCGCCGGTGTGCAGTGAGTTCTTGCGACGGAATTCGACCGGATCCATGCCGAGCGCGGCGGCGCACTCATCCATGTGGACTTCGCGCGCGAACACCGCCTGCGGATGTCCGAAGCCGCGGAACTCGCCGCCCACGGGCGACGACGTGTAGACGCAGTAGCCGTGGTACCAGTAGTTCGCGACCTTGTAGGTATCGATGATGCCCTCGCCGGCGACGCTGACAACCGGTGGCCCGCTCGAGGCGTAGCCGCCGGTACGCGCGACGCCCTTGCACTCGAGCGCCGTGATGGCGCCGTCACGCTTCAGCCCGGTCTTCATGGTGAAGATCATCGGGTTGCGCGTGTCTTCGGCGAACATCAGCTCCTTCAGCGTGTATTCCAGGCGTACGGGCTGGCCGAGCTTCTTCGAGAGCAGTGCTGCGATCGCTTGATAAAGCGACTTGCCAGCCGTGTCGGTGCACTTGCCGCCGAATCCGCCGCCCAAGTACTTGCAGATGACGCGGACGTTCTCTGGCTTGAGGCCGAGCGCAGTAGCAAGCGTTTCCTGCGCCGCGAAGACGCTTTGCTGCGTGTCGAAGAACGTAAGTAGCACGTTGGGATTGCGCGGCCAGTCAGGCGGCGCATTCGGCCACTTGCTTACGTCGCCGTGCCAATGCGCGACGACGCAGTGCGGCTCGATGGGAACGTGGCATTGCAATGGCGTGACGTACTTGCCTTCGACAACGACGTCGGCGGCTTTGAAGCCAGCCGCCATGTCGCCGCGCTTGTACTCGATGGTCGGCTTCGATGCCGGCTGCGGCCCACCGAAGCCGGCGACGACGCCGGCATCATGAATAGCGCGGACATCGTTCGCGAGATTCTCTTCCGCGTCCGGAAACGCCTGATGGACGCGCCATTCCACGCGCACGCGCTGCGCGGCTTCCATCGCGACGTACATGTCGTCGGCGGCGATGGCAGCGACCGCATCACCGACATAGCGTGCACGCCCGTTCATGCAGCGGCGGTCGCCGTGAATCTCCGGCACATCGCGGAAGGTCACGATGCCGCGGTAACCGTCGAGTCTGCGCGCTTCGCTGTCGTCGATCTCGAGGACGTCGGCGAGGGCGTACGGCGAACGGATGACCTTGGCGTGGAGGATGGACAACACAGGCCACGATCCCATGTGCGGATGGCCCCAAGCAGTTTGCCAATAACGATTCTGTGAGGTTACATCCCCCGCATACTGCGCTGCACCTGCAGCCTTCTCGCGCGCGTCGAGCGTCGGCACCATCGAGGCGAGGCCGGGCTTGGTATTGGCTGCCGAAGTCGCGGCGCCGCCCGCTGCGAGTACGGCGGCAATCTCGTTCGGATAATTCCCACAGCGGCAGAGATTGCCGGCGAGCGCGGCGCGGACTTCGTTTTCCGTCGGATGCGGATTGTGCTCCAGCAGCGCGACGCCGCTCATGATCATGCCGGGCGTGCA
>CAYWSH010000014.1:26927-43561 GCA_964460655.1 uncultured Terriglobales bacterium
CCGTCGAGCAGCACGGTGCAGGCGCCGCACTGGCCGAGGTTGCACGATTTCTTCGTGCCGGTGAGGCCTAGGTCCATGCGCAATGCGGAAAGCAGCGTGTGCTGATGCGGCACGCGCAGCTGGCGATTCTCTCCATTCACGCGCAGCACGATGTCAGCGAGCTTCGTCGGATACTCGCCGTGCGGCGCATCGCGGCCGCCGGGGCGCGGGTCGCCGGGCCGCTGGATGTGGACGAGTTCGCGCTGCGCAAGCGCGACGGCCGCGCCGCCGACGACGACACCGGCACCGGCGCGCACAAACGACCGGCGCGAGGGATCGTGCGGATCGAGCGGCTTGTTATCGTCAGCCATCGAAAAGCAAATTCAAACCGCAGAGGACGCGAAGGACGCAAAGATCACGAGGGTTTTGCCTCAGCGTTCCTTGGCGTACTTGGCGTCCTTTGCGGTTCAAGGTTTTCTTTCTTCGCTCCCGGGTCCCAGCGCTCCGCGTCGTGATAACGATTGAAGTCCGCGCCGCGCAGGCGGCCGGTGATCATCGCGCCGAGCTGCGGCCAGTTCACCCGGATGATGCCGAAATAAATGTGTCCAATGACGATGGCGATGAAGGCGAACGCGGCCAGGTCGTGCGTGAGCCGCATGTTGCGCATCCAGGCGTGGCTGAACGTGCTCCACACCTCCGCGCTGAGCAACAGGTAGATGCCGCTGAAGATCGCCGCCGCGGAAAGCACGGTAAGCAGGGCGTGGTAGAGCTTCTGCCACGGGTCGTATTTGCCGAACGCGGGATAGTCGCGCGTCCTGCCGAAAAAGTTCGCGATGGTGAGCCTCAGATCGCGCCCATCGCGCACACCGAACCACATGCTGCCCGCGGTCCCGCGCAGCGGCGCTACGATGACGTGCAGGACGAGGCCCGCGATGAACGCAGCGGCGCTCAATTCGTGGATGAGAAGCCACGGCGCGGCACGCAACTCACCGGGGTTGAACAGCGCGATGCCGCTGATCGTGAGGCCGAGTAAGAAGACGAGATTTCCCCAGTGGTAGAGCCGTGCGCCGATCTCGTACTTCTCGACCTCGGCCGTGGGCGGCAGCTTCGCGGCGCTCGCCGTGCTGACCGGCTGGCCTGCCGAGCGGCGGAGCAAATGGATCGCTATAAAGAAGAGGACAGCGACCACGAACAGAGTGGCGGCTGGAGAGAGAAGTTGCTGCGCGGCGTCGGGTCCGTAGTAATCGCGCGCGTAGCGGAACAGATGCATCTGCCCCCAACCCCAAGTCGCGGCATGATAAGGCACGCCTAGATCGTCGGCAAATCGGGTCTTAGTGAACGGTCACGGCGGCAGACTGCTCTTCCAGCTCTCGCAACGCGCGATCCACCGCCAGTTTTTCCTGCAGCAGGTTGGCGAGTACGGGGTCGTTGCGCCGCTCGGCTTCGGCAATCGCGCTTCGCAGCTCGCGCTGGCGCTGTTGCAACTTCCTACGCCGCAGCGCGTCGAGCGCGCCACGAATGAGTTCCGTGGTCAGCTCTTCTTCTTCACGCATGAGGATCCCGTGCAGCAGAGCGCGGTCGGATTCAGAGAGTGATTCCGCCGTACTGTCTGCCAAGAGCACGGTGATCAGCGATTCCGCGCCAACGCCCATGTGCAGCTTCTCTTCATGCAGTACGGCAGCAACGTCGTCGCGGAAGTGCTGCTCGCCCTGCGGACCGGGCGCCAGCGCGCGGATCACGATGCGCTCGGCGTCGGTGATCGCCGCCGCGGTAGCGGTCTTCACTTGTCCGGAGCGGCTGGTGGCGGCCTGGCGCAACTCCTGGCGCAGCACGGCGGAGTCGATGCCGAGCTTCTGCGCGATGTTCGCCGCCAGCTCGTCACGCTCGATGCGGCTGGGCACGCGCTGGATGTGGGGCAGCAGATAGTTCAGCGCCTTGACCTTCGCTTCCGCCGAGCGCGGCGGGAACTGCGCGCGCGCTCGTTCCACGAGGTAGTCGAAGTAGCGCGGCGCTTTACCCAGGACTTCGGCATAGGCGGCGCGGCCCCGCTGGCGCACGAATTGATCGGGATCGAGGCCCGCCTCCAGGGTCAGCACCTTGATCTTGAAGTCTTCGCTGACGAGCAACTCCAGCGTGCGCTCGGTGGCCTTGGCGCCCGCGGTGTCGGGATCGAAGTTCACGACCACGTTGCGACTGAAGCGCGCCAGCAACTTCGCTTGTATTTCGGTGAACGCCGTGCCCGACGACGCGACGACGTTATGGAAGCCCGCGGCGTAGACGCTGATGCAGTCCATCTGGCCTTCGACCAGGATGGTGTACTCGAGCTTGCGGATCGCTTCTTTGGCCTTATCGAGATCGAATAGCACGCGCGATTTGGAGTAGATCGGCGTCTCGGGCGAGTTCAGGTATTTCGGTCCGGTTTTCTCGTCGCTCGAAAGGCGCCGGCCGGTGAAGGCGATAACGCGTCCCGATTCGTTGCAGATGGGGAACATAATGCGGTCGCGGAACTTGGAGTAGATCGCCGTTGGTCGTTGGTCGTTGGTCGTTGGCTCGCGAGCGTCGTCTTGCTTCCATGAGAACAGGCCACTAGCGCGCAAAGTCTCTTCGTCGTACTGGCCCTTCAGACGGTCGCGGAGGACGAAGCCGGAATCGGGCGCGTAGCCGATGTGAAACTCGCGGATCAGCGCGTCCGTGAGGCCGCGGCTGGCGAGGTATTCGCGCGCGGCGGCGGCTTCCGGCCTGCGCAACTGCTCTTCGAAGAACGCGGTGGCGCGTTCGTGGACCTCGAGCAGCACGCCGCGGAGCCTGGCTTCGCGCGCTTCCGCGGGCGAATCGTACTGTTGTTTGGGGAGTGCGATGCCGGCCTTCTGCGCGACCGCGCGCACGGCCTCGGGGAACGTGATGCCTTCGATCTTCTGCACGAAGCTGAAGACGTCGCCCGAGACGCCGCAGCCGAAGCAGTGAAAAAAGCCGCGCGTGGCGTGGACCGAGAATGACGGGGTCTTCTCGTTGTGGAACGGGCACAGCCCGGAGAAGTTCTGCGCGCCCGACTTGCGCAGCTTCACGTAGTCGCCGACGATCTTCACGATGTCGACCTGCTGCTTGACGATGTCTGCCAGCGATCCGGGCGTCGGCATGGCGAGGATTGTATGTCGCGCGCAGCCGCGTACTGCGTGTGAAATATGTGGAAAAAGCGGCTCAAACCACGGAGACGCCGAGACGCGGAGGAATGCAAACCTTGCCTTTCTCCGTGACTCCGCGACTCCGCGGTCAGCTTTCGCCTTCCCGTTTTTGCCTTTTTCCTTTAGCTTCATGGCTCCATGCGTCCCACGTGGGCTGAGGTGTCGCTGCACAAGCTCGCGCGCAACTTTCGCGCGGTGCAGGACCACTGCGGTCCCGAGGTGACGGTGTGCGCGGTCGTGAAGGCCAACGCGTACGGCCATGGCGCGGTGGAGTGTGCGCGAGCGCTGGAGGCGGCAGGCGCGGCGTGGCTGGGTGTGACCTCGACCGAAGAGGGCGTGCGTCTGCGCGAGGCCGGGTTGCGCGGCCGCATCCTGCTGATGACCGGCTTCTGGCGCGGCGAGGAAGCTGACGTCCTGCTGCATCGCCTCACGCCGGCAGTGTGGCAGAGCGAAAGTCTCGACCTGCTCCAGGCCGCCGCCGATAAGCATGGCGTGGAGCGCGTCCCGGTGCATGTGAAGTTCGATACCGGGATGTCGCGGCTCGGCGTACCGGCCGAGGAGACGGCGGCCTTCCTTACCAGGTTGCGTGAGCGGCCTCGGATCTTCGTGGAAGGCGTGTTCTCGCATCTGGCTTCCGCCGAAGTCATCGACGCGGCGGATGCGGAACAGCAGGAGAAGCGGTTTCGCGAGGTCCTTCGCCGGGTCGAGGAAAGCGGCCTGCGCCCGCGCTTCGCCCACATGGCGAACAGTGCGGCCATCGCCGCGCGGCGGAAGTTGCACTTCAACTTCGTGCGCCCGGGGTTGTCGCTGTATGGCTACACGTTGCCGCTGCTTTCGGCCAGCGGCCGCCCACAGGAGCCGAGCGCGCTCGCCGTCGAGCCCGTGCTGAGCTGGAAGACGCGCATCATCGGTACCCGCGAGGTGCCCGCAGGTCAGGGCGTCGGCTACAACGCGACGCACATTACGATCGGCCCGGCGAAGCTGGCGGTGTTGCCGCTCGGCTATGCCGACGGGCTGAATCGGCATCTTTCGTCGCTGGGTCGGGTGCTCATCCGCGGCAAGTTCGCCAACATCGTGGGCCGCGTTTCCATGGACCTGACGCTGGCCGACGTCACCGACATCCCCTGCATGGTCGGCGACGAAGTAGTGCTGCTCGGCGAGCAGGGCGGCAAGCGCATTGACGCCTGGGAGCACGCCACGCACTCTCATACAGTTCCGTACGAGATCCTTTGCGGCATCGGGGCGCGAGTCCCACGGCGATATGAGGACCTGCCCAACGGTACTAAGGCCCCGCGGCTCTCGGCGAAAGTGCTTACCGGGAAGTGAATCCCCACAAAGCGGTTAGGTAGGCAGGCCATCGCGGGCCTTAGTACTGCCCTAGTTCGATTCCTCGTAAATATATCAAAACAAGCACTTTATGCTTGAAATCGACTGTGGCACTAGCTACTCTCTGCGAACTCGCGGCGAGCCGAAAAGCCGCCGCGATCCCAAAGACCTGGAGGATGCTTTGAAGAAGTTGATGGTCACTATTGTTCCCCTGGTACTGCTCGCCGGTGCTGCCGTGGCCGACGTCTGGGTGTTCGCTCCCGGCGACAACTGGACCGTCAGCTCGCCGATGCACGTGAACGCGCAGGGTGTCTCGAACTACCCGGTGACGGCCATCGCCGTTTATGTGGACCAACAGCTTGCCGGGCTGTGGAACCAGGCATCGATCGACACCTATATCAACATGTCCGGAGGGCAGCATGCCGTGGTGGTGCAGTCGTGGGACGTGACGGGGGCGGTGTCGGTACACGCCATGAACGTGTACATCTCCGGCAGCTCGAATACACAGAGCTCGACGGCAGGTTCAAGCAGCAGTACGGGCAACTATTACGACATCGACCAGATGACCGGATGGGACAGCTGTAGCGGATGTGCGAACCGCGTCTTCCAGGGCGTGACGGCGTCGGCGCCGATCTCGACCACGCAGTTCCGCAATACGCCGTCGCTCGACGGCGCGGCGCAGGAGTTCTGGGTCGGTGGCTCCACGCCATACACCAACGGGCTGTGGTGGAAACAGCTCACCCCCAACGACAGCGCCACGCATTTCGTCTACGACCTGCAGTTCTATTACGTGAATCCCGATGCGGCCCAGGCGCTGGAGTTCGATGTGAACCAGACTGCCGGCGGCCAGAAGTACATCTTCGGCACGCAATGCAACATCCGGGACGGCTCCCAGTGGGACGTGTGGGACAACGCGAACCATGTTTGGGTGCGTACCGGCAAGCCGTGCCCCGCGCCGGCGCCGTATGTATGGCACCACCTGGTGTGGGAGTTCGCGCGCGTGGGCGGCCAGGCGGTGTTTGTGGCCGTAACCCTCGATGGCGTGCGCTATGAGTTGAACTGGGCTTTCTGGCAGACGTGGGAGGGCGGCAGCGAATTGAACGTTGCGTTCCAGATGGACGGTAACTATGCCCAGACGCCGTACTCGGTGTGGCTGGACAAGGTGACATTGAACACTTGGTAGGAGAGGAGACGGCCTGGATGGACGCGGGCAGGCTCTCGCCAGCGTCCTTTTTTCTCAAGGCCTTCCGGTAAGCCCGTACAGCTTCATCGGGGTCTCGCGCAGCACGCCGCGTGCGATGGCGAGGGCTTCGGCGCGGGAAAGCTCACCGTCGGCGATCATGCCGTCGAGCGCTCTCGCCAGCGCATCGCGGCCACGCTGGTTCGCTGCCCAGGTCGACTCCTCCCAGGCATAGTTCTCCCCGGTCGGGCCCGAATCTGAGCCGTACAACACCTTTTGCGGCGCGGTCTCGAGCCAGCGGCGCAGGTTCGCGGTGAGTTCGTGGGTGGAATTCAGGAGCGTTTGCGCTGAGAACTCGCCCCAGACGTTCGGTTTCAGCATCATGGCGGCAGTGTGGGCGGTGAAAGGCCAGCCGCCGTGCAGGATGACGAACTGCGTGTCGCGCATCGCGGGCTCGGTGGTGAGGCGGTCGAGGTTCACGGGATCGGAGCCGGCCAGGTCGAACCAGTCGCCGCAGCCGGCGCCGGTATGTATCTGGAGCGGGAGCTTCAGCCGCCCGGCTTCGATGGCGAGCTGGCGGAAGAGGTAGTCCTGCAGCTTCTTGTACTCAGCGCGCGGCGGCGACCCGCCGTTGCGATAGCGCTGGTAAACGTTCAGCGCCTCTTCTTCGGTCGCGGGATCCACGCGCAGCGAGCGCAAGTAGGCCATCTCGAACTTCAGCGCCGGCGCGCCGGCTTTCTTCTGCGCCTGTAGCGTCGCCTTCAGGACGTTCTCCACGTAGTCGTGCAGCGTTGCCGGCAGGCTGCTCACGCCGGCGGCCTTCATGTACGCCGCCAGCAGCTCCTGCTCGTGCTGATGAAATACGTTGCGGTCGCCATTCACGGCGCGCTCGTTGGCGGGATCGAGCGGGAACAGCAGCGCGTCGTCGTAGGGCACCCAGCGGAAGCGCGCAGCCGGCAGCCCGCCCAGGCCCTCGATGCGATTCGCGAACATGATCTCGGTGCCGGCGCGATCGAGCACCCAGGCGTGCCAGTCGTTGGGATGCTGCTTGCGCAGCCGCTCCTTGGCAGCGAGCGCCGCCTTCGTGTCGGCCGTGCCGTAGAGCGCGGTGAACGCGCGGTGCAGGTCGGTGTTGCCGGTCCGCAGCGTGAACGCGGGCGCACCGACGGCGGGCGCGTCGCACGGTAGTTCGTCGTAGCCGTGGTCGGCGGCATCGATCTGGACGTGCGCGTGGTCATCAACGATCTTGATCTGCGCGATGGCGTCGCGCAGCGAGGGCTGGGTCTGGCCGAGGGCAGTCGTCGTAAGCAGGAGCAGGACGGCGCGGAAGTATCGGATTCTCATGGCGGCGCGATGGTACAGACCGCGCCGCCCTGGCGCAATCAGCGTGGTCAAACCAAGTTCGCTGTGCCAGGGCTTTGGGCGATTCCTGGGAAATAAGCCTGGCATGTCTGCAACAGTCTGCATATGGATTTGTTACACGGGCGCCCGTTGAACTGTAAGCGCCTGCAAACACGCGTCTTACAGTGGACCCGGGGGGCTGACGGTGGCCCCTGAATTGCACATATCGCTGCATTATGGTGCGCTTATCGGTTCGCCTGTCCGTTGCGGTCATCTGTTTGGCGCTTTGCGCTGCTAGCGCCTCGGCCGACATCCTTTCGATCCAGAACACCAACGGCGCGGCCGTGGTGAATCTGAGCAACATCCTCTCGGGTAGCTACGACATCGTGACCATCATCGCCGGCTCGCCCTCAGCCGGCTCGATCAATGTCATCAACGACACCGGTGCGGCGCTCACCAGCATGACGCTGTACTACAACGGCAATACCGGCGCGGCCGCAGGCGCGAACCTCAGCTGCCAGTCACACGGCAATTTCAACACCACGAACGCAGCCTGCTACGTTGACGTGAATGGCACGCACTATAGCAACGGCGCTTCGACGCCCAATGGGCTGCCCACCGGCAGCTACGCGTTCGTTTGGACATTCAACGGCTCGGCGCAATCGAATCTGGTGGCTTCGGGTGCGGAGTTCAATATCGCGTGGGCGTCCTTCTCGCACACGGACGACAATGGCTGCATCGGCGGCACGACGTCACCCAACTGCAGTGTGGTGGGAACTCCGGAACCGGCATCGCTGACGCTGCTCGGCGGTGGGTTGCTCGTAGGCTCCCTGCGCAAGCGCTGGACGAAGAAGCGCTAGGCCGAGACTGACTTCTTTCCTTACCCGGCGCCGGGCGCGCCGGGTTTCGTTTTTTGCGCAGACGGCGCGGCCATCGCGCCGCTGTTAGAATCGACTGTTCAGCGCCCTCCGCATGGATATCCAGCACATCCGCAACTTTGCCATCATCGCGCACATCGATCATGGCAAGAGCACGCTCGCCGACCGGCTACTGGAGCTCACCGGCGCGCTCAGCGCGCGCGAGATGCAGGCGCAGGTGCTCGACGCCATGGACCTGGAGCGCGAGCGCGGCATCACCATCAAAGCGCACGCCGTGCGGATGCGGTACACGGCACAGAACGGCGAAGAGTACCAACTCAATCTGCTCGACACGCCGGGACACGTTGATTTTTCGTACGAGGTCTCGCGCTCACTGGCTTCGTGCGAGGGCGCGCTGCTGCTGGTGGACGCGTCGCAGGGCGTCGAGGCGCAGACGCTGGCGAATGCGTATCTCGCCATCAACCACGGGCTCGAGATCATCCCGGTCATCAACAAGATCGACCTCCCGGCGGCCGATATCCCACGCACCAAAGAGATGATCGAAGGCGCCGTGGGGCTCGACTCCTCGAACGCGCTGGCCATCAGCGCGAAGACCGGTGTCGGCGTGCCTGACATCCTCGAGGCCATCGTGAAGCGCATCCCGCATCCGAAGGGCTCGGCCAAGCTGCCGCTGCAGGCGCTGGTCTTCGATTCGTGGTTCGATTCGTACCGCGGCGTGGGCGTGCTGGCGCGCGTCTTCCAGGGCACGATGCGCAAAGGGCAGAAGATACGGTTCTGGTCGAACGGCCATACCTATGACGTGGAGCAGCTCGGTGTGCTCACGCCCAAGCCGGTCGAAGGCGAGGAACTCAGCGCGGGCGAGGTCGGCTTCTTTTTCGCGAACGTGAAGAACGTGGCCGACACGAAGATCGGCGACACCGTCACGGACGAAGCGCGGCCCGCCATCGAGCCGCTGCCCGGCTTCGAAGAGCTGAAGCCGATGGTCTTTGCCGGGCTCTACACGGTGGACGCGCACGAGCACACGCAATTGCGCGAGGCGCTGGAAAAGCTGCGGCTGAACGACGCTTCCTTCTTTTTTGAGCCGGAAAGCTCGGCTGCGTTGGGTTTCGGCTTCCGCTGCGGCTTCCTCGGCCTGCTGCACATGGAGATCATCCAGGAGCGGCTGGAGCGCGAGTACCAGCTCGAACTCATCACCACCGCGCCCGGCGTGCGCTACAAGATCACCCGGACCGACGGCGAGGTCGTCGAGGTGGACAATCCATCGCGGTGGCTGCCGCAATCGGAGATCGCGAAGATCGAAGAGCCGGTGATCGTCGCTACCATCCTGACGAACGAAGAGTTCATCGGCAACATCCTGAAGCTCGTCGAGGAAAAGCGCGGCCGGCAAAAGCACTTCGAGTACGTCAGCGCGACGCGCGTCATGCTGACCTACGAGCTGCCGCTGAACGAGATCGTGCTCGATTTCTACGACCGGCTGAAGTCCGTGTCGCGCGGCTATGCGTCGCTCGATTACCACCTGAGCGGCTGGTGGGAGTCGCCCATGGTGAAGCTCGACATCCTCGTGGCCGGCGATCCGGTGGACGCGCTCTCCATCATCGTGCACAAAGACCACGCGTACGAGCGCGGGCGCGCGCTGGTGTCGAAGATGCGCGAACTCATCCCGCGGCAGATGTTCGAGGTTGCGATCCAGGCGGCGATCGGCGGCAAAGTGATCGCGCGGGAGAGCGTGGCCGCCATCCGCAAGAACGTCCTCGCCAAGTGCTACGGCGGCGATATCACGCGCAAGCGCAAGCTGCTGGAGAAACAAAAAGAAGGCAAGCGCCGCATGAAGCGCGTCGGCCAGGTGGACATTCCGCAGGAAGCGTTCCTCGCCGTGCTGAAGGTGGGGGAGAGCAGCAGCTAGTGAGTTCCCGGTTCCCAGTTTCCCAGTTTCCCAGTTCCCGGTTCCCAATTCGCAGTTCGCAGTTCCCACTAATCAAGACGAGTCATCCTGAGGCCTGCCTTTGGCCGAAGGATCTATGCATTTGATTTTTCGGTGGTACAAACGAAATACGTAGATCCTTCGGGCGCAAAGAGCGCGCCCTCAGGATGACGACGTAGTTATTCGAACGGCCTGAATCCTCCCTGCTACTTCTTCAGCAGCTCGGGCCAGTTGGTGACGAGCGTGAGGGGCGGCGTGGCGGCACCTGATTCGGTTCGGACCGGCCTTGATCATCACAAATCGTTTCCCGTCGGGGCTGATGTCGATGAGGTTGTTCGGGCCGCGCGGCACGTCAAACGCCGGCTTGGGATTGCTGAAGTGCGGTACGCCTTGCGTGAACGTCACATCTACCACCATCAACTTCGTGTCACCGTTGGACGGCAAGCCCGCCAGAAAATAGAGCTGACGCCCGTCGGGAGACCACAGCGGCGTATCACCGCCGCCGGTCGAGACCTGCCACTTGCCGCGCTTATCGGGAAACGAGGTGACGTAGACCTGGTACGGTCCCGATTCATTCGAATCGTACGCCACCCATTGCCCATTCGGAGCGAAGCGTGGACGCGAGTTCTGGAAATTCGGATCGGTCACGAGCGGAAACGGCTTGTCTGCCGCCTTCACCCTGCCGTCGGGTCCGGTCGCGGTGAGTGGCAGCACCCAGATGCCGAATGATAGTTGCGGGCCGGAGCGGCCGCGGCTGAACAACAGGTAGCGTCCATCGCGTGACCAATCACTCGGCGTCTTGACGCCGTCGTCGGAAAACAGCAGCTCCTCGCCGCCGACACCGCTCGCCGCTTTGACATAAAGGTCGCGGGCAACATTGGGCTGATTGAGCCCATACGCGACGTGGCTGCCGTCGGGCGACCAGACGGGACTCACGCTCGTGCCCGAACCGAAGGTAAAACGGGTACGCGCGCCGCGCATGTCCTCGAGCCAAATGTCGGAGCTCGAGTTGCCGCTCAGTGGCGAACTGGTTTGGCCTACTGCCAGCCGCTGGCCGTCGGGCGAAAAGCGCGGACCAACGTAAATACCGGGAGGCGCCGTTGAAGCTCCCAGCTCTTTACCGCTGCGGTCGAGGAACGTGATGCGTTGGTTCCCCGCGGCAAGACCACCCTTGCGGTAGGCCAGGATGCCGTTCTCGCTGGCGGAGAAGCCGCCAATACTCCCCCGCCGTACGACATCCTCGGCCACGGGGACTGCTTCGCCTTCCACCTCCAGCCGCCGCAGGTTGAAGCGCTGAGCGAGCAAGGTGGTTCCGCGCATAAACAACAGGTAGCCGGGTGCGACGTAAACCGCGTGCGAATTGACCGCCAGCAAACGCTTGCCGGTGGGCTGGTCGAGCGAGGCCACGTAAAGCCCGTTGGCAAAACTGAGGTATAGAAAATGGCGTCCGTCCGGCAGAAAGTGCGGATGGTAGTGCGCGGTCTCGTTGGGCCCGAGCCTGGTGGCGTCGCGGATCTCGCCACCACTTGCGGCCACGCGAAAGAGCGGCCGATTCACGTCGGACGTAAACAGGATGGTGCCGTCGGGCGCCCACGAACCGGAGCCGCGATGGGAGAGTTTGTCATCCGCGACGATGGTCTGCGGCGGACCACCGGTGACGTCGATCTTGCTCAACTTTCCGTTGGTGAAGAACGCCACATAGCGGCTGTCAGGCGACCAGAAGGCGGATTGGGCGGCTTCGGTACCCAGCAAGGGTCGCGCGCTCGGCGAGTTAAGCGGACGGATGTATAGCATCTGGCCGGACGCATTGTTGCTGCTGCTGCTGTCGCCGTTGTAGACAAGGAGCCGTCCGTCGGGTGAGATGGCCATGCTGTAGCTGGCCATGCTGGCCACGCCCGTCAGCGAGTTCTCCGGCGTCGGGATGGAGGAATAGATGGGCGCCGAGCGGGCGCGCAACTCGTTGCGCTCGCTCATGCCGAACCAACCGGTGGCGATCGCCAGGGCGATTGCAACCGCAGCCATCGTCCAGGCGAAAACGGGACGAGCGTTGACCACGACGGCGCTTGCCGGCGCATCTACAGTGACTCTTTGTAATTGCAACCTGACGTCGTGCGCGCACTTGTAGCGCTGCTGCGGGTCTTTCGCCAGGCACGTGCGGATGACTTCGTCGAGGCGCGCCGGCGACGCCGGTTGCAGTTCGCTGAGCGGCGGCGGGTCTTTCTCCAGGATGGCCGACGCCACCGAGAGCTGCGATTTGCCTTCGAAGGCGCGGCGGCCGGTGGCCATCTCGTAGAGCACGGCGCCGAAGGCGAATAGGTCAGAGCGTGCGTCGGCGGGCCGGCCTTCGATCTGCTCCGGCGACATGTACTGGATCGTCCCCAGCACGGTGCCGCGCTCGGTCAGCGGCGAGGCGGGATGCGACATCGTGGGCGCAGCGGTGAACGAAGGCGGCGCTGCACCTCCGGCGCCGATGGCGGTTGCTAGAGCCAATGGTTTCGCCAAGCCGAAGTCCAGCAACTTCACCCCGCCCGCGGTCAGCATGATGTTGCCGGGCTTGAGGTCGCGATGCACGATGCCGGCGCTGTGCGCGGCGTCGAGCGCGTCGGCAATGGCGGCGGCGACGGGCAGCAGCTCGCGCAGCGGCAACGCGCCGCGCTTCAGCCGCTCGGCCAGCGTCTGGCCTTCGAGCAGCTCCATGACGAGGAAGTCTGTGCCGTCGTACTGGCCGACGTCATGCAACGTACAGATGTGCGGATGGTTGAGCTGCGAGATGGTGCGAGCCTCGCGCTCGAAGCGCGCCCGCAGTTCGGTGTTGCTCGTCAGCGCTGCATTCAGGACTTTGACGGCGACGCTGCGGTCGAGCCGCGTGTCGCGCGCGCGATACACCTCGCCCATGCCGCCGGCGCCGAGCGCGCCGAGGATCTCATAGGGGCCCAGCCGGGTTCCGGTGGAGAGGCCCACGTCCGCTCACCCTGGAAAAGAGTGCGCGGATTGTAGCGTGAAACGCGGCGGCGCAAAAAAGAGACGGGGCAGACGCCCCGTCTCGCAGAGTAGGTCCAGGGAGAGCTACTTCTGTTCTTTCGCGGCCTGCAACGCGAAGCCGGCCAGGCGGCCTTCTTCGAGCTTTACGCGCAGCGTGGAGCCATCGTCGCGCGTCAGCACCGCGACTTTGGCGCCGTTTTCTTCCACGATCTGCGCCACGCGGAAGTTCTGCCGTGTCTCTTCGTTCTGCCACACCTGACCGACTTCCGGACGGCGCGCCGAGAATGAAACCGCCATGCGCTCGCCGTTGTTCAACATAACGTAGCCGGTCCGCGCCTCCGGTCCGGGCTCACGCTCTTTCAGCTCTTCCACGCGGCCATCGACGGCATTGACCATGACGGCGCGCGAGGCGTTCTGCGTACCGTTCGTCGTCAGGATGTCGATGAGGTAACGCGGCTGCTGGCCCGGTTCACCGACAAGGCGGACACCGGTCGCGGTGCCGGGAACCTGCCGCGTTGCGATCTGGATCGCCTCCGGGATGGCGATGCGAGCAGCCCGCGCAAATTCCGCCTGCCGCGCCGCGCGCTCCGCCTGCGCCTGGCGTTCTTTTTCCTGGCGTCCGGCACGCACCTTGGCCTCGTACTCGGCGCCGCGGCCTTCCTTGACCGCCTTTTCGTACTCTTCACGCGTCTGGCGCTCTTCCATCGCGCGTTTTTCGCGGCGCTCACGCCCTTGGGCCTCGGTCGGCTCCTGACCGGACTCGGCTTGGCGTTCGCGCGCCCAGCCTTCGCCCGCTTGCACGCCGGCGCGGTACTCCTTGCTTTCGCGATCGACCGGGGCGCTCTCGGCGCGTGCTTTCTTCTCGCGTACCACCTGCTCCTGCGCTTGGACGCCACCGGCTACGCCTCCGGGCACGCCGCCCGGCACTCCACCGGCGACGCCGCCTTCTTGTAGCGCGGCGTGCAGCAGGTTAGGGATCGGAGCCTGGCTGGCGCTCGTCGGGTCGATCGCGACCCGCACCGCATACGGCGCGGCGACGACGCTCGGGACGATCAACTGGGCGAGCGCGGCGACCAGCAACACGCTGGTGCGCGAGAGACTGAGCTTGCGGTTGCGTAACATCGTCATGACACGTTCCTCCAAGAGATTGCCGTCGCCGTCGTTGATGCCGAGGGCGACCAAGGTTTGGGGCCGGACCAGCGGGAGTGCGCCACCGGCAAGCTCGACAAGAGAGCGCGCGTAGGCTGCGGCGTCGAGCAAACGCTCGGTGACCAGTTCGTCGCAGCGCAGTTCGCGCGTATGGTTGATGCGCGCCTTGATCCACGCCACCGCGGGATGGAAAGCCAGCGGCAGCGAGAGCACGAGATAAAGAAAGTTCAGCAAACAGTCGCGCCGCGCCACGTGTGCGAGCTCGTGCCCGAGCGCCGACATCAGGACGTCGGGATTCGTCTCGCGCAGCAATTCCTCCGGCAGGATGACCACCGGGCGCACGATGCCGATCGTGACCGGCAGCGGGACATCCGTAGAGACGAGGACGGGAACGCCATCCAGCCCGAGTCTTTGCTCGCACTGTTCACGGACCGCCTGCACCGCCGGCGGCAACGCAACTTCATGGGCGTTGCGTGCCAGGGCGCGTGTCCTCATCCAGGCCCGCAGCAAGCGCAGGGCGTTCCACACCACGAGGACGCCATAGAGTGCAGCGAGCGTCAGCGCGACCGGCGGCGAGAGCCGCAGCGCGGAGGGCTCCGGCGAAGCGACTGGCGGCAAAACGCGCGCTGCCGTCAGCGGTTGCGACGCCGATCGCGGCGATGGCACCAGTTCCACGATCGGCGCCGGCTGCTTCACGCCCACCCGGACCGTGGGGCCGCTCTCGCGGCGGAGCGTCAGGAGGGGCAGAACCAGTCCGACGACGAGAGCGGTCACCCACAGGCGATGGCGATGCCGCGCCGCCGCACCGCGGAGCAGCAACGCCGCGGCGCCCGCGGCCCCAGCCAGCAGGCAGACCTGCCAGGCGCCATTCAGCAGGAAGGTGACGATGAGCCGGCTAAGCGTTTCCATCGGCGTCCTCCGTCTTCTCTTCTTTGGGGGGCTCGGCGAGCAGCTTTTCCAGACGCGCGAGCTTGGCACGCGTGAGGTGGCGGTCCTCGATCAGGCTCATCACCAGGCTCTCGGCCGAGCCGCCGAACATGCGCTCCACCAGGTCGCGGACGCTGCTGCGCACCACCTGCGAGCGGCTCACGGCCGGCCGATAGAAATACGCGCGGTCTTTCAGGGCGCGCTTCACCTTGCCCTTGCGGTGCAGGATGTTCAGCATGGTCTGGACCGTGGTGTAGGCGAGTTCGCGGGGCAAACGTTGCTGCACCATCTGCACATTGGCCGCGTCGGAGTCCCAGAGCACCTGCATGATCTCCAGCTCCAGCGGCGTCAGATGTTCGCTCTTGCTGCGTGCCATCCCGGCGTCTCCTAACTTGTTAGGAGATTAGACGCACGCGCCGGAGGTTTGTCAACTAAATATTTAGGAGTCGGCTGCCGACCAGCGCGAGCGGCCGGCCATGGGCCTGTCGGACGGCTCTAGGTGTGCAAAATCCCCGAGTCGGAACCGGCCATCGTGGTCCGCCACAACGGATCTGCCACGCACCGCAGGGTGACAGGTAACTCATTGATTCAGCGGTGGCTTGGCCGCTGCTGCAAGGGAGTGGCAATCAGTGTAAATGGCTGAAAGCGCTTCCCTTCGCGCGGGCATGGTAGGCCGATGCACAAGCTTTTCCACCGCAAGGTGGAAAAACTTTTACGGTGGAGGCGCAAACCCGCGTCTGTCGCGGTTTTCTGGCCAGCGGCTCGGCGCGCAAGTCGGCCTCACCGCCACTCTCCTGCCCCTTTCACTGGAATTTCACGCGACTGTAATCCGGCGGCAAAGTCGGTCAGGTAGAGAAAGCGGAAGGAGAATGAGAATGGAACAACCAGAGAACGCCGCGGTGGAGATCCGCCCCAGCGTGGGAACCATGAGCGAAGCGGCGGCCCAGACGCTGGAAGCCTGCCGGCTGGCGCAGGCGGCCATCTCGCATGCCGCCGACATGCTGACGAGTGGCCGGCATGAGTCGCTGGCCGAGATCAAACGCTGTGAAGAGCGACTGGACCACCTGGACCGCGAGGTGGATGAGGCCGTCACCATCGGCGTCACGACGGTCGATCCCGCGGCAGCGCGCCAGCTGCTTTCCTTCCTGAAGATCACCCTGGACGTGGAGCGCATCGGCGATCTGGTACTCAGCTTTGCCGAGCGCGCCGCCATCGTCCAGAGCCGCGTGGAGATGGACGACATCTCCGACCTGGCGCACATGGCATCCGTCCTGGAGGCCATGGCGGTGAAGGTCTACGAGGGGCTGGATGCCACTAACATCGATACCGCCCTGCAGGTGCTCAAACTCGACGGCGAGATCGACCGCCTGCGCAACCTGCTGATGATCCGGCACACGGACCGGCCGGAAGGAACGTGGGCGGTGGAAAGCATGCACGTCCTTTTTATGGCGCAGGCGCTGGAGCGGGCCGGCGACCACTATAAGAATGTCGCCGAGGAGATCTGCCGCATGGTGACCGGCCAGAACGTCCGGCATCTGCTCCGCAGCCGCGACAAGTCGCATGAGCAGATGTTTCTGGAGCAGTTGATCGCGCAATATGAACTGAGGAAGGCGGCGAGTTAGCGACGTGCGACCGGCGCTACAACACGAATAGAAAAAAGGCCACCCATAAAGGGCGGCCTTCGTCATTCCCAAGAAAAGACTACGGCTTCGGCGTGGTGGTGGGCGGCCTGGCCGGAGTCGTCGTGGTCGCGCCCGGCCGCGGGGCTG